>PMJR01000150.1 GCA_003158475.1 Ignavibacteriota bacterium
GGGTCTTGCGTTCGTGGGGGGGGAGATCACGACGGATGCCTACATCGAAGTCCAGGAGATTGTGCGGCAGGTGATCCGGGAGATCGGCTACACAAAGGCCGAGTACCGCTTTGACGCGGAATCCTGCTCGGTCATATCGAGCATCCATTCCCAATCTCCGGACATCGCGCGCGGCGTGGATACCGGCGGAGCGGGTGACCAGGGGATGATGTTCGGCTACGCGACAAACGAGACGCCGGAGTACATGCCGATGTCCCTGATGTTTGCCCACAAGCTGGTGAAGCGGCTCTCGGAGATACGCAAGAAACATTCCTCCCTGATGCCCTGGCTCCGGCCGGATGCGAAATCGCAGGTGACGATAGAATACCACGGACGGAAGCCCGTCCGTGTCCACACCATCGTCGTCTCGACCCAGCACGATGCGGGCGTCACGCAGAAGAAGATCAAAGAGGACGTGATCCGCCATGTCATCAGGCGGGTGATACCCTCCGAGCTGCTCGACAAGAACACGATCATCCATGTGAATCCCACGGGCCGTTTCGAGATTGGCGGGCCGCACGGCGACACAGGGCTGACCGGCAGGAAGATCATCGTGGACACGTACGGCGGCAAGGCCCCCCACGGGGGGGGCGCGTTCTCGGGAAAGGATCCGTCGAAAGTCGACAGGAGTGCCGCCTACGCAACGAGGCATATCGCGAAGAACATCGTCGCCTCGGGACTCGCCGACGAGTGTCTGATCCAGGTGGCCTATGCGATCGGCGTGGCACAGCCCGTCTCCGTCCATGTCAACACGTTCGGCACGGGGAGGATTCCGGACATCGAGCTGGACAAGGTGATACTCAGGGAGATCGACATGACTCCCCGCGGCATCATCAAGCGGCTCGATCTGCGCCGGCCGATCTACAGGAAGACCGCTGCGTACGGACACTTCGGCCGGAACGACAAGGATTTTACATGGGAGAAACTCGACCTTGTCGATATGCTCCTGAAGGCCATCAAGTAGGAACGCACTGACCCGTATTTCTTATCACATGGTGAGGCGCAATGAACCATACACCGGGAAAATACAAGGTAGCGAATCTCAAGCTGGCGGCGGACGGGGACCGGCTCATTGAATGGGCGGAATCCCGGATGCCGGTTCTGATGGCCCTGCGCGCGCGGTATGCGAAGAGCAAACCGTTCAAGGGATACAGGATCGCCGGATGCCTTCACGTCACGAAGGAAACCGCGGTGCTCATCAGGACCTTCGTCGAGACCGGAGCCGAGGTGAGCTGGAGCGGCTGCAATCCCCTGTCGACGAACGACGCCGTCGCGGCTTCCCTGGCGAAACAGGGGACGTCGATATTCGCCTGGCATGGGATGAATGTCAAGGAGTTCTACTGGTGCATCGAGGAGACCCTGAAATTCCACCCGAACCTGACCCTCGACGACGGTGCCGACCTGATTTTCACGATCCATAACAAGCACCCGGAGTTCGCCGAGAAGTATGTCATCGGAGGGACGGAGGAGACAACGACGGGTGTCCACCGCCTGCGGGCCATGGCCGCCGACTCCGCGCTCAGGTACCCGGTGATCGCCGTGAACGACGCGGAAACCAAGTGGGACTTCGACAACGTGTACGGGACGGGGCAGTCGACGCTTGACGGCGTGCTCAGGGCGACGAGCGTGCTGCTGGCAGGGAAGAACATCGTCGTCGCGGGGTTCGGCCATTGCGGCAGGGGGGTCGCGCTCCGCGCCAAGGGACTCGGCGCCAACGTGATCGTCACCGAGGTGAAGGCGACCGCCGCGCTGAAGGCGACGCTGGAAGGGTACCGCGTGATGACGATGGACGAGGCGGCCAGCGTGGGGGACCTGTTTATCACCGCTACCGGCGTGAAGGACGTGATCATCGACCGCCACTTCAAATCGATGAAGGATGGGGCCATTGTCTGCAATACCGGCCACTATGACTGCGAGATAAACCTCGTCCAGCTCGCGAAACTCACGAAGCGGAAACGTGAGATCCGGATGAACAATGAGGAGTACACGCTGAAGAACGGGAGACGGCTCTACGTGCTGGCGCAGGGGCGGCTTGTGAACCTGGCCGCCGCCGAAGGCCATCCCTCGGAGGTCATGGACATGTCGTTCGCCAACCAGTTCATGTCGCAGCTCCGCCTGGTGGAACTCCACAGGAAAGGGGTTCGCCTGGAAGACGCCGTGCATGATATCCCCCCCGAGCAGGACCAGGAGATCGCGGGCGTGAAGCTCTCGACGCAGGGGATAAAGATCGATACGCTGACCGCTGAGCAGATAAAATACATGGACGACTATTCCTCCGGCACCTGACCCGCAGGAGATGGGCTCCTGAAACGACGAAAGCGACCGGTTGGTCGCTTTCGTCGTTTCAGGCCGCCGCTCTTAGGCGTGAGAGGCACTTACTTCATCCCCATCACCCGTTTTATCGCAAAGAGAAGGTAGTCGAAGTTGAAGGGCTTCGTGATATAATCGTCCGCTCCGAGCTTCAGCGTCTCCGTTGCGACCGAAAAGCCCACTCTGCCGGTCAGCATGATCACCTTGCAGGCCAGCCCCTTCTCCTTGATGAACTTGAGGACATCGATACCCGACTTCACCGGCATGTTGATGTCGAGGAGCATCAGGTTGTAATTTCCCTTCTCCAGCATTGCTATCGCCTTTGCGCCGTCCTCCGCCTCGTCCATGACGAACCCCTGCGGTCCCAACTGATCCTTGACGATCCGTCGCATGTCGGCGTCATCATCAACAAAGAGAACTCGTAACTGGTCCATGGTCGCGGGTAGTATTATACAGAGCGTATATACTGATAATAGCCCAAAAAGTCAAACAAGGCTCCCGAGGGGTGATTCCCCGTTTCCTGATATTTCGTTTTCTTCCTGCCGTCCCCGGCATTCTCCTCCTTGTCGGGCCGGCGGCGGCCCAAGTGACGGTCTTCCCGTACACCGAGAACTTTGATTCGGCCTCCCCTCCGGTTCTCCCTGCTGGCTGGGAATCGTCAAAGAACCGCGGGACGGAGACTTCCGATATGACTGTGAGCCAGAGTGCGCCCCGATCGGCTCCCAACTGTGTCTCCGCCACAAACGCCACAGTTGCGCAGGCGCTCACTTCTCCGGAATTCGACTTCTCGGGCGTGATGCCGGAAAGGGTCTCGTGGTTCATGCGGCGGTCATCGACGTTTTCCGCTCCCCTCCTCGTCGAGTGCTCCACGGACGGAGGGGGGGCCTGGGCCATTGCGCTGGGGGATACGCTCCGGCCGGACGGGTCCGCGGCCTACGTGGAGTCCGCGAGGGATCTTCCCCGTTCGCTCGCCGGGATGCGCCATGTGAGGATTCGCTGGCGCGTCATCCCTTCGTCGACCGGGAGTGCGGGGACACTCAGGATTGACGACATCAGCCTCACCGTCCATGCAGCGTTTGACCTGGCTCTCGTCCGGCTCAACTTCTCCCCTCCTTTTCCGCGGTTGTCGGATCCCATCACGGTGACGGGGATTGTGAGGAATGTGGGGCTGATGCCCATGTCGGATTTCTCACTCTGTCTCTACCGCAACTGCGGTGACACGCTCCAACCGCTCCCGTGTGATCCCCTTGCGTTCTCCGGCCCGTCACAGACGCTGGCCCCCGGGGACTCGGTCGGGATCACTCTCGGTCCGGTGAGTCTTGCGGGAGGGATGAACCTCCTCATGGTCGTCCTGCGGGATAGCGCAGAGATGAATCAGGCGGATAACCGGCTCAGCTTTGAGATCGATGTCGCATCCCCTCCGGGAGGTGTGGTGATCAACGAGATCATGTTCGCTCCCTTCGCGGGAGAAGGGGAATATGTCGAATTCCTGAACAACAGCGAGCAGCCCGTGAATCTGACCGGGTGGCGGCTCATCGGAGGGAGCGGGACCTCCGTGAATCCGAAAACGCTTCTCCTCCCCCGCGTCTCCTCCCCCCTTCTTCCGGGGAGATGCGCCGTCGTCGCGGAGGACTCGGGGATATTTCGTTTCTTTCCCGCACTCCTCGGGACAGACACCGACAGGGTCGTCATTCCCCGCGTATGGGAGATCCGGCTCAACAATGCGGGGGGAGAGATTGTGCTGAAGGACCCGGGGGGTTCCGTTGCCGACAGCGTTTTCTATTCCCCCTCCTGGCACAACCCTGCAGTCATTGACCGGTCAGGCCGGTCTCTGGAGCGCATACGTGCGTCGGGCCAATCCAACGATCCCGGCAACTGGTCCACATGTGTGCTCCCGGAGGGGGGGACCCCTGCCAGGGGAAACAGCGTGGGGATCAGGCGTACGTCGCCGGAGGGGGTTGTCTCCTCATTCCCCAATCCCTTCTCGCCTGACGGTGACGGTGTCGAGGATGCAACGTTGATCCGCTTCCAGATCCCCCGCGGGGTGTGGTCGGTGTCGGTCAGGATTTTCGACGCCCGCGGGCGAGCCATCAGGACTCTGGCGACGTGTGCGCCCTCAACAGGGTACGGGGAGTTCGTCTGGGACGGGCGTGACCAGGAGAGGATAACCGCAAGGATCGGAATTTATATCGTGTACATCGAGGCGACTGACGCGGCACGGCTTGCAAGCTTCACCGCCAGGGGGGTCGTTGTCCTTGCACGCCGCCTCTGACAAAGAACCCGCCTGGTTTATGGATCACGCCCCTCTTGGCGGGATAACAGTCCCGGCGCCTGCGGCGCCCCTCTTTGACGGGAACTAGTTCCAGGCTCCCCCGACCCGTCCGAATATCAACTCGTCGACCATGGTCAACAGGTCGGTGACGGACGTCGTCTTGTCCAGCAAAAAGTCGAGTTTCGGATCGATGTCGATCGCTTGCGAGTAGACATCCCCGAAGCCGGAGATAAATATGAATTTGGTTTTTTTATACCGGTCGATCTCACGGGCAAATGCATGCATCTTCAACCCGTCAAGTCGCGGCATCCGGATGTCTGAGATGATCAGGTCGATGTCAGATTTCGCGAGGACCTCGCAACCTTCCATGCCGTCTTTTGCGGTATGGACAGTGTACCCGTTTTGATCAAAGACCTGCTTCAAGAGGAAGAGATAGTCCTCGTTGTCGTCGACAATCAGTATGTCCATATGTCTGTTTCCGCCCGCTGAGAAACGCTGTTCCTCGCGGACACAGTATGTGAAAGTGGGAGGAATAACCTTGTGCGTGAAATCACAATCGGGTCGCCCTCCGACGTGATATCTCTCTCGGAAACGGCAACATGGCTCAATCCGGAGAAGATCTACTCCTTTTCCAGAATCCTCACCATATCCTCCCTCACGAGCCTGTAGAGTTGCCATTCTTTCATGTGCCTGGCTCCCGACCTTCTGTAGAAATTGATCGCCGGTTCATTCCAATCGAGTACCGTCCACTCCATGCGGCCGCACCCGCGTGACCTGGCTTCACTGACCATGGCGGTGAAGAGCGCATACCCCGCCTTCTGCCCACGGAACTCCGGCAGGACGAAAAGATCCTCCAGGTAAAGCGTCGGGAGAGCAAGGAAGCTCGAATATGTCTCGAGCACGAACGCGTACCCGGCAGCCTTCCCCTCCGACTCGGCAACGTAGCACTCGATACGCGGCCGCCCGGAGAACAGGTCGATGAGGAGCCTCTTCCTTGCTTCCTGATCGGGGGGAGTGAGCTTCTCATACGCGGCAAGCGCATCGACAAGTGAGAGTATCACCTGCCCGTCGGAGGGAAGGGCCTTGCGGACCGTCATGTTCATCGCGCACCTTTCGGAGCTGACGAGAATATAACTGTGTGATTTGCCAAGGCACTATTTCTGGTACACCATTTTTATCGTTTTGGAATAATCCCCCGCGAGCATGCGACAGATATACACGCCGCTTGCCAGGCCCGTAGCGTCCCAATTCAGATCATGCTCACCCGCAGGGACGGCACCCTCCACAAGAGTTTCAATTTCCTGCCCTGTTATCGTAAGAACCTTGATGCTCACATGTTCTGTCATCGGCAGATAAAATATGATTCTTGTCGACGGATTGAAGGGGTTGGGGAAATTCGGACACAATTGGAATCCACTCGGCTGCGTTATTGTGTTCTCAGGTCGGACGGATGTGATCAAGCCTGCGCCGTCACCGAGAACCTCAATTTCGTTGAGTTGATTTGTCCCCACACCGTTCTTATGGAGCAAAGAGAGATAGTTGTCGCACGTCCCTCCGCCAGGCAATGGAAGAGTCGTCGCCTCGCAATTGAGCCCCATGAGGTACGCTCCAATGCTGTCGGTCGCCACGGGATCCTTTCCTGCAAACAGTACATGACTTTCATACGTCGTAAAGGTCGGGATCCACACGCCTTCTCCACCCTTTGAATTTTTGATCCCATCGACAACAGCAAGGTGAACCGGGCGCGCAGCATTCAAATCACAAATGGATTCAGGAAGATACGAAGCCGATGAACCGCCTGTCGGGTTATGAAGTTTCTGCCTGCGACCCGTATTGGTTGTCGTGGTGTAGAGCGATTTAGGGACAGTGCCGACCTGATTTTTGAGCGAGCACGTGAGACCGGCTTCGGCGTGTTGTTTCAATTTTGGAATCGAAACATAAACATCCACGTCAGACAGAATCTGGTTCATCGAGAATGATTGGAAATTGAAAGGTGTGCCCCCGACGTTTCTCGTCGTGAACGCTGAATACGGAGACGGAGTATTCAGATCCACCATGTTGGCGCCTAATGCCTTCTGGACATCCGCATACCCGAAGTTGTCGAATGAGGCCGCGTCCCACAGGGAGTCGACTATGTAAATGTCGCTCCCGTTCACGCCTGCGTCGATGAGTAGTTCGCCGACTGCCTGAAGGACCGCCGGGTGAGTCCACATGGCTTCCGTGATGGTCATGCCGTTCAGCTTCGCGCTTGTGGCACTGCCGGAACCGCCGGTCAGGTTTATTTTGATTGCAACTTTGTTGCCTTTCTTTACAACATCGGCAACTCCACCGAGAGTATCGAAAAGATATTGAACCTTGGCTTTGACGGAAGCGGGATCATAGCTGTCGGCTGGAGTATTGACAGTCTGAGTGATGGCAACCTGGGCAAGATATGACGACGCAGCCTTGTGTCCGTATGTAAAAACGCCCGAGGGCTTGAGATAGGGGAGAACAACCAAACCGGCAGTTGTTGTGCCCAGTGTCTTCAAGAATTGTCGCCTCGATGAATTCGATTCGAAGGAATCTTCCGTTCGCTTGTCTTTCATACAGTTTCCCTTTCAGTGTGTCAGTTAGCAAATCCTCGGGAGCTGCTCACCCGAGAGCATGTCCACCACCCGCGTGCCGCCGATCCGGCTCTTCATCACTGCAATCCCCGGATGATCGGCGACAACCTCACCTATGATCGCGGCATACTTCCCCAAAGGATGCGACCGCATCTCGTTCAGGACCAGGTCCGCGGATTCCGGCGCGACGAACGCGAGGAGCTTCCCTTCGTTGGCGACGTACAGGGGATCGAAACCGAGTATTTCGCACGCCCCCCGGACATCCTCGCCGATCGGGATCGCTTCCTCGTTCAGCTGTATCCCCTGCCTGGCGGACTGGGCGATCTCATTCACCGCGCTCGCCACCCCACCCCGTGTCGGATCACGAAGGACGTGCACGTCCTTCCCCGCCTTCAGTATCCGCTCCACAAGTCCGTTCAAGGGGGCCGTGTCGCTCCTGATTTCGGTCTCGAATTCGAGCCCTTCCCGCACGGACATTATCGCGATCCCGTGTACGGCGATCGGGCCGTTCACGATGATCTTGTCCCCCGGCCGGGCGTTTTTCGGATCGATCTCCGCCGCGGGATCGACGGCCCCGATGCCTGATGTGTTGATGAATATCCCGTCCCCCTTCCCCCTGTCGACGACCTTGGTATCCCCCGTCACCAGGCTGACGCCGGCCGCCTCTGCCGCCGTCTTCATGGAGAGGACGATCTTCCAGAGAAGGTCCATCGGAAGGCCCTCCTCGATAATGAACGCCGAGGAAAGATAGAGGGGTTTCGCGCCGCACATGGCGAGGTCGTTTACCGTCCCGTTCACCGCCAGCGCGCCTATGTCCCCCCCCGGGAAGAATATCGGCTTGATGACGTACGAGTCGGTGGAGAACGCAAGCTTCATGTTTCCGACCGGGAATACCGCTCCGTCGTGGAGCGCTCCGAGCATGTCGTTGTCGAACTGGGAGACGAACATTTTTTGTATCAACTGCTGCGTCAGCTTTCCCCCGCCCCCGTGTGCCAGGAGAACGTTTTTGTACTCTGTGAGCGGGATCGGGCAGGCGAGCCCGGCCGGGAAGTCAGCGATCTGCTTCACAATTGTCCCTCCCCCCTGTATTCCCCGAAATGATAGTATGCCGCGCACGCCCCTTCGGACGAGACCATCGGCGCCCCCAGAGGGTGCTCGGGCGTACACTGCGTGCGGAAAGCTCCACACTCGCTGGGCTTCCTGAGTCCCTGCAGTATCATGCCGGCGATGCAGAGGGGGGACTCCTGCGTCCTGATCTCCCCCACGTCGAATATCTTCTCGGCGTCGTACTCTGCATACTCGTCCCGGAGCGCATAGCCGCTCAACGGGATTTCCCCGATCCCCCGCCACGCCCTGTCGGAAACGCGGAACACCTCCCTGAGGAGATTCTGTGCCGGCACATTTCCCTCGCGTCGGACCGCACGGGTGTACTGGTTTTCCACCTCGCTCCGCCCCTCTTCGAGCTGCCTGACAGTCATATAGATCCCCTGGAGCACGTCGAGCGGTTCGAACCCCGTCACGACGATCGGGACATGGAATTTTTCGGCGAGCGGGAAGTACTCCTCGTACCCCATCACCGTGCAGACATGTCCTGCCGCGAGAAAGCCCTGCACCCGATTTGCGGGGGAGGAGAGGAGTGCGTTGATGGCGGGGGGAACGAGGACATGGGAACAGAGGAGCGAGAAGTTGCCGAGCCCCAGCTTCTTCGCCTGGTATACCGCCATCGCGTTGGCGGGGGCCGTGGTCTCAAACCCCACGCCGAAGAAGACAACTTTCATATCCGGGTTTTCCCGTGCGATCTTTACAGCGTCGAGCGGAGAATAGACCATCCTGACCTTTCCCCCTTCGGCTTTGACCGTGAGGAGGTCCTTCGACGAACCCGGGACGCGGAGCATGTCGCCGAAAGAGGTGAAGAGGACGTCGCTGCGCGAGGCGATTGCTATCGCCTTATCGATGATTTCCAGCGGGGTGACGCAGACGGGGCAACCGGGACCGTGCACGAGCGTCAGCGCGTTCGGGAGGAGGGACTCGATACCGTACTTGACGATGGTATGTGTCTGACCGCCGCAGATCTCCATCACGGTCCAGGGCCGGGTCGTAACCCGGCGGATCATCTCCGCTGTTTTCTTCGCGGCTTCACCGTCCCGGTACTCATCGATGAACCTCATGATTCATCCCCGCCCAGTTCCTCCATCTCCTTGAACATCTTCAGTGTTTCCAGCGCCTCCTTTTCGTCGACTGTGCTGAGCGCGAAGCCGACGTGGACGATCACGTAATCACCGACACGGGCTTCCGGAAGCCATTCGAGGCAGACCCGCTTCTGTGTCCCCCCGAAGCTCACGTTCCCCATGACGGGGGAAACGTTCCGGTCGATTTCAAGCACTTTCCCGGGGATTGCCAGGCACATGTCTTCCCTCCTTATAATTGCTCGACGGTCCAGGCGGCTTGGGTCTCTTCCCCCTCCCCGTGCGGCCCCGTTATGGTGTCCCCTGTTCTTTCAGAATCCGCTCTGAAGCGACAGCGATCTGGCCGAGTGCAATTCCCCCGTCGTTGGGGGGAACACGCTGGTGCCAGTATGGCCTGAAGCCCTCTTCCCGGAGCCGACGGACGATCCGTTCAGTGAGGTAGCGGTTCTGGAAGCACCCTCCGCTCAGAACGATCCGATTCTCGCCGCTTCTTCGGGCGACTTCCACCGCCGTTTCCGCCAGACCGTTATGAAACTTCGCCGCAATCACCGGGATTCCCGTCCTTCCCTCCATATCCTCCAGGAGTGCCGTCACCATGGGGGACCAGTCCAGCGTCCAGCGAGGTCGGGGGTCATCAGATCCCGCCGCTCTTTGGCGGGACCCCGGTGTTGAAGATTCCCTGATGTCGAATCGGTATCCCCCCTCCCGGTCCTCACCCAGGGCGAACTCCAGCGCCATTGCTGCCTGCCCCTCGTATGAACATACCTGCTGCAGTCCGGTGATGGACGCAACGGCATCGAAGAGCCTTCCCGCGCTCGTCGTGTACGGCGCATTGACGCCCCGCTCGAGCATCGTGAGAAGTGCGCTGAGTTCTTCCCGAGTGAATGAGCGGAGCGGAAGGATGTCGCCCCGGGCGAAGACCTCCGGGCCGAGGGCCTCGAACAGGAGCCCGAGGGCCTGGCGGCGCGGCTCCCTGATCGCCTTTTCCCCGCCCGGCAGGGGGAACCGTCTCAATGCGGCGAAACGCTCGAACGACGCCCCGTCGGTTAAGAGGAACTCTCCCCCCCAGATCGTTCCGTCGGTCCCGTACCCCGTGCCATCCCATGAGATGCCGAGGACCGTCCCCCGGAGTCCGTTCTCCGCCATACAGGAGGCTATGTGTGCGTGGTGATGCTGGACTGTGATGAGAGGGAACCCGGCGGACTGCGCAAACCCTGTCGAAAGATAGTCGGGATGGAGGTCAGATACAACACGGACGGGGGTCACGGAGAACATCGAGAGCATGTCTCTCACCCCCCTGTGAAATGCATCCAGCGACTCCTTTGTCTCGAGGTCTCCGATGTGCTGGCTGATGAAGACATTCTCACCTTTCGAGACCGCGACCGTGTTTTTCAGATGGGCGCCGACGGCGAGCATTTCCGGAACCCGGAATCCCAGCCGGATGGGAAGGGGGGAGAACCCCCGCGCCCGCCGGGTGACGAGCTCGCGGCCGAGCATGACCCGCACGATCGAATCATCTGCGTGCCGGACGATGGGCCGGTTGTGGACGAGGAACGCATCGGCGATGCCGCCGAGTCTCCGAACTGCTTCATGCTCATCGGTGCAGATGGGCTCGTCGGTGAGGTTTCCCGACGTGGCCACGACGGGAAAGGCGAGCTCCCCGAGGAGGATGTGATGGAGCGGGCTCGAGGGGAGCATGATCCCCAGGAAAGGATTCCCGGGTGCGACGGGGGATCCGGGCCGTGTCACCGCGTTGTGACTTGTCCCCTCCTTCTTCCTGAGGAGCACGATCGGCGATTCGCTCGAGACGAGGACCCGTTCCTCCTGCGGCGACACCTCACACAGTCCCCGCACGGTCGCGATGTCCCGGGCCATCAGCGCAAACGGCTTCTCCTCCCGGTGCTTCCTGCTCCGCAGCCGTGTCACCGCCTCATCATTCCCGGCGTCCGCCATGAGCTGAAACCCGCCTATCCCTTTGAGTCCCACGATACGGCCTTCCCTGAGCAAGCGCGCTGCCTGGAGCAGGGCGTCATGGTCCCGCGCGCCGGCATTCCCGTTTTCATCCCACAGGGCAAGCCGGGGGCCGCATGCCGGGCAGCCGATCGGCTGCGCGTGGAAGCGACGGTCCGCCGGGTTTTCGTACTCATGCCGGCAGTCATCGCACATCGGGAATGACTTCATGGAGGTGTTCGGCCGGTCGTACGGGAGCGATTCGATGATCGTGAATCGCGGCCCGCAGTTTGTGCAGTTGGTAAAGGGATACATGTGCCTGCGGTTTGCGGGATCGACGATCTCGGCGAGGCACTCCGGGCAGGTCGCGATGTCGGGGAGGACAAGAGCGCCGGTTTCGCCCGATGCCGTGCTCTTGAGAATGTCGAACGACGAAGAGCCGCAGGGATCGAGGAACGTGCATTCCATGCTCTGGACCGACGCGAGGGGCGGTTTCTCTTTTCCGACGCGGAGTATGAATGTGTCGAGGGATTCCTTCTCCCCTTCCGCTTCGATAAACACCCCTCCCGGAGAATTCAGCACCCATCCCCCCAGGCGCATTTCCGTGGCGAGCCGGTAGACGAAGGGGCGGAAGCCGACCCCCTGTACCGCACCGCGTATGGCGATATGGACACGGGCATTCACGCGTTCAAAGTTTCAAAGTAATGATAAACCGGTACTATTCCTTCCCTGACTCTTAGTTGCCGGAAGGTGACGGAACGAGATACAGGATGATCTCGGGCGTTGTCACCCCCTGGAGGAGTTCAGAGATTATGTGTACGGCGCGGTCAACCATGCGGGCTGTCTCCGCGCTCATTGTTTCGCCGAACCCGCATTCGAACGCGGGTATCTCCACAAGTATCGCCTCCTCCGGGGCATGTCCGTACAGCGCGGAGCAGAGCGCGAGAAGCCCTGCGGGGGAGAGGGCGTGTCCTTCGGCGCCGTGCGTGGAACTGGCGGGAAACACACGGGTGACGCACACGTTCGTCGTGCGCACGCTGGCATCGAGAAACACCGCCAGCGCGCATGAGGCCAGTTGTTCCGCCAGCTCGGGATGGAGCTCCTGCGCCGTCCGGACATTCGCTCCCGGGAAGTCCCGGGCCAGCCTTTCCGCAGCCGCCACGCCGGCGCCGTCATCGCGGCGCAGTGTGTTGCCGTAGCCGATCACGATGGTTGTTGTCACCGTCGCAGCTCGCTGAGGACGGTCCCTTCGCAGTCGAGAAGCTGCACGTGCAGGGGCATCCGGCCTGAGGCGTGTGTCGAGCAGGAGAGGCAGGGGTCGAAACACCGGATCCCCGCTTCGACCCGGTTAAGGATCCCCTCGGTGATCCTGTTCCCGTCGATGTACTGGATTGCGAGCTGGCGCACCGTCCGGTTCATCGCCAGGTTGTTCTGCGCGGTGGCGATGATGAGGTTCACTTTCTGGAGGACCCCGTTTTCGTCGACCTCGTACCTGTGGAACAGGGTGCCGCGCGGGGCTTCGCTCGCACCGATCCCGAGGCGCCTGTTGATCATGGCCCTGGCCCGTATGTTCGTCCCGAGCATCACCGGGTCGTGCAGGAGCATCTCGGCCTTCTCGACCGCGAAGAGAAGTTCGATGAGCCGTGCATAGTGGTAGTAGAACGAATTGTTCACCGCTTCCGCCTTCCCGGCAATCGCCTTGAACACCTTCCGCTCATCCTCCGCCAGCGGGGTGTCGATGTAGTCGCAGATGTTCATCCGGGCGAGCGGGCCCACGCGGAACATCCCTTTCTGATACCCGAGCGGCTTGTAATAGGGGAATTTCAGATAGGACCAGCTCTCGGACGCTTCCCCGATATAGTCGTCATATTTGTGTATGTCGATCTTGTCTGCAATGACGTTCCCGCTTCCATCCATCACGCGGAGCGTCCCGTCGTAGTATTCGAGCGCGCCGTCCGGCGCGACGAGTCCGACGAACATCGAGCGGAAGCTGCCGAAGTTGGGGATATCGGCGGCGAACTGTTCGTGAATCGATTTGAGCGTCGTGAGCGCCAGGAGTGCGGTTTCCTTCGCCTCCGGGATCCAGGCGAGGAGATGGTCCCTTTTCGCGGCGTCGAAGGGCTCCCGGACTCCCCCGGCCACTGCCCAGGGAGTGTGTATGCGTCTGCTGCCGAGCACCTCGATGATATCCTGCCCGAATTTCCGGAGCCGGATCCCGCGGCGGGCGAATTCCTTGTCTTTCGTGATCAACCCGAATATGTTGCGCGTCGCGGGGTCCGAGTCGAACCCGAGAAGGAAATCGGGCGAGGAAAGGTGGAAGAAGCTGAGGGCGTGCGACTGAATCCACTGCGCCAGCGTGATCAGGCGACGGAGCTTCTCCGCCGTTTCAGGGATCGCGACCGCCAGTATGTCGTCCCCGGCCTTCGCGGATGTGATGAGATGGCTTGTCGGACAGATCCCGCAGATCCGCGAGGTGATTCCGCCCATCTCCCACATGAGCCGCCCTTCACAAAACTTTTCGAATCCGCGGAACTCGTTCACGTGGAACCGGGCGTCGACGACGTTGCCCCGATCATCCATCTGAATGGTGATCTTCGCGTGCCCCTCTATGCGTGTAACGGGAGATATCGTAATCGTCTTTGACATCCGGCCCTCCTACCCGTACCTGAGATACACATTGGACAGCGCCGGCAGTTTCCCCTCCAGGAGCTGGCTCACGGCAAACCAGATCTGGTCCGCCGTCGGCGGACATCCGTGGATGAACGCATCGACCCTGACAAGTTCGTGCAGCGGGCGTGCCTGCTTCATCAGCTCCGCAATTGTCGGGTAGTCGCGGGGGATCTGCGGGGTGACGTCGGCGAGCTGTACGTAGGAACGCTCCAGTACCTCGTCGAGCGTCAGGCCGTTCCTCATGGCGGTCACATTGCCGGTCACCGCACAGTCGCCGAACGATACCACGAACCGGGAATTCCGCCGGATGATATGCGCCATTTCCTCGTGCTCGGTGTTCGCGATCGCCCCCTCCACCAGCGTCACGTCGACGTTTTCCGGGAATTTCTTGACGTCGGCGATCGGCGAATAGACAAGGTCCATCTTGTCCGCAAGCTCGATCAGGCGCTCATCCATGTCGAGGAACGACATGTGGCAGCCCGAACAGCCGCCCAGCCATGCTGTCGCTACTTTCGGTTTCATCGTTCTCTTCTGTTTGATTACTCTTCGTCCGAATCCACGTTGACCCACTCCCGTTTCCGGCGGGCATTGACGATGTACCGCAGGAAGTCGGTCTTTTTCTCCATCTCCGCCACCGCCTCCCCCTTCTCGATGAGGGCGCCCGTGGGGCAGACAAGAACGCATTTGCCGCACGACGTGCAGCTTTCCGACGTCCCCCAGGGTTGATTCAGGTCGGAGATGATCTCGCAGGCGATCCCGCGCCCCGCGATGTCCCAGGTGTGTGCTCCCTCGACCTCGTGACAGACCCTGACGCAGCGCGTACAGAGTATGCAGCGGTTACGGTCTATGATGAAGTTTTCGTGCGACGCGTCAAGTTCCTTCTTCGGATACAGGTACGGGACGCTGACGTGCGTCAATCTCGTCTCATAGGAGAGGTTCTGGAGCTCGCAATGGTTGTTGACGACGCAGACCGCACACTGGTGATTCCCCTCCGAGGCGAGGAACTCGATAATGATGCGGCGGTATCTCCGGAGCCGTTCGGTGTCGGTGGAGACCGCCATGCCCTCCTGCGGCCTGGTAGTGCAGGCGGGGAAGAGCTTGGGGGAACCTTCGATTTCGACGAGGCAGAGACGGCATGCTCCCACGTCGGAAAGTCCGTCGAGGTGACACAACGTCGGTATCCTGATACCGTGCTGCTGGGCGATCGCGAGAAGGCTTTCGTCGTCTTTGCCGCTGACGTGCTCGCCGTTGATTGTGAGTGTAAGAATGGCCATGAGCGTGTCCTGTTACTGCGTTGTTGACTTTTCGTTGGCCGTGCCCGCGGGCACGTACCCTTCCGGTGCGTGGAGAAGCTCCGTGTATTCATGCCGGAAGAACCGGAGGGTCGAGAGGACGGGGTTGGGGGCGGACTGTCCGAGACCGCACAGGCTCGTGTCCTTCACCATCTGGCACAACTCTTCCAGAAGCGCCAGGTCGTCGGTCGTTCCGCGTCCCTCCGAGATCTTCTCGAGCAGCCCGTGAATGTGCACCGTACCGACGCGGCAGGGGACACATTTGCCGCATGATTCGTCCACACAGAAATCCATGAAATACTTCGCCACATCCACCATGTTCGACGTCGAATCCATGACGATCAGTCCGCCGCTTCCCATGATGGATCCGACAGTGGCGAGCGACTCGTAGTCGACGGGGAGGTCGAGCGATTCCGCCGGTATGCATCCTCCGGAGGGTCCGCCTGTCTGCGCAGCCTTGAACGTCGTTCCCTCCGGCGTGCCTCCTCCTATGTCGAAAATGATCCTCCGCAGCGGGATCCCCATCGGCACTTCGATAAGGCCCGTGTTGCGGATTTTCCCGGCCAGTGCGAACACTTTCGTCCCCGCGCTTTTCGGTGTCCCGATCGCCGCAAACCATCCGCTCCCCTTCCGGATAATCGGGGCGATGTTTGCGAACGTCTCGACATTGTTGATCAGCGTCGGGGCGCCCCAGAGCCCTTTTTCCGAAGGATAGGGAGGGCGGGGGCGGGGCCTTCCCCGTTTTCCCTCGATGGAGCGAATGAGTGCGGTTTCTTCGCCGCACACGAATGCGCCCGCGCCGATTCTGATGTCGATGCGGAAATTGAATTGCGAATCAAAAATTCTGTTCCCGAGGAGCCCGGCCCTCTCCGCCTGCTTGATGGCGAGCCGCAGCCGTTCGATCGCCAGCGGGTACTCGGCACGCACATAAATGAAGCCCTGAGAGGCGCCGGTGGCGTACCCGCCGATTGCCATACCTTCGAGCACGCGGTGCGGATCCCCTTCAAGGACGCTCCTGTCCATAAATGCGCCGGGATCCCCCTCGTCGGCGTTACACACGACGTACTTCTGTTCCCCCTGGGCTTTCCGGACGATACCCCATTTCAGGCCGGTCGGATACCCGGCCCCGCCGCGTCCCCTGAGCCCGCTCTTGCGGACTTCCTCCACCACCTCCGCGGGCTGCATTTCTGTGACTGCCTTTGCCAGCGCCTCATACCCCCCGGCCGCGATGTAGTCGTCGATTTTTTCCGAATCCGTACTCCCGCAATTCTCCAGGACGATCTTTACCTGAGATGAAAAGAACGGGTCGCTCGTATCGACAAGATTCTCCTCGACCTTTTTCCCCTGAGCGATATGCTCCTCGATGATCCTCTCCGCAACAGCGGCATCCACCCGCTGGTAGAGGGTCCCGTCCCCGGCGATCCTGACGAGCGGCCCTTCGCCGCAGAGGCCCATGCACCCGGTCCCTGCGAGCTCCACCTCTTTCTCCAGGTTCCGCGCTTTGATTGCTTTTGCGAGTGCGTCGTGCACAGCCGTCCCGCCGCACGAGGCGCATCCCGCGGCGGAGCAGCAGGTAATGCGGTGCCGGTACTCTGCCTGGCGTGCCGTCTCCTTCTCCGCAACTTCCCTGAGTTCTTCGACAGTCATGCCGCCGCCTCCCCGGGGACCTGCTGCCACTCCCCGATCTTTTCGACGGCCGATTCAGGTGTCAGCTTCCCCGCCACGGCGTCGTCAAGCACGGCGACCGGCGCACGCCCGCATGATCCGACGCACCGAGCCGAGACGAGCGATATCTGGTTGTCGGCTGTGGTCTGGCCGAACCGAACGCCGCAGTGGTGTTCCACCGCCTTCTGGATCCCGGACGCCCCCTTGACATAGCACGCCGTCCCCGTGCAGAGGACAAACGTGTGGTTCCCCTGAGGCTTGAGCGTGAAGAAATGATAGAAGGTCGCGACGCCGTAGACGCGGCTGAGCGGGAGCTTCAGACTCCGTGCGACATAGATGAGCAGATCGTTATCCAGGAAGCCGAATATCCCCTGCGCGACGTGAAGAACTTCTATAAGAGCGTCGCCGCGGGACTGGTGTCTTGTGATAGCGCGGTCGAGCAACTTGAACCTGTTGTCGCCGCTCGGATGAGGTTTCTCTTGATTTGTCGGAGGCATGTCATTGCAAATTAGGAGGTTACGGTGGCGGTTGCACATTGTGCCCCGCTCAGTAGTTATTATCGCAATGTGTGTGCCATCCGACGAAAACAGGGAATTTAGGCCATATTGACTCCTATCGGACCATGGAATTTTCAAATCTGGGAAGGGAAACGCGTGGATTCCCGACTGCGGAAAAGCGGGGAGGAGCAGATGTGCGTTAACGTAGCGTAACCATGGCGAAGCGTGGCGGGACCGTGGAAATCCCCATGGAAGCCTCAGGTTTTCCCGGCGGTGGTTCGTTCAACGAGCCAGTCGCACCATGCGGGGATCCCCGCTCCCGTCGTGCAGGAGGTCTCGTAGACAATGAGCGACGGGTTGATGCGGAGCGCGTTGGCGCGCAGAGTTTCGATGCTGCAGTTCACATAGGGGAGAAGGTCGATCTTGTTGATGATGAGGACCGAAGAGTTCCTGAACATCGCCGGGTACTTCAGCGGCTTGTCGTCCCCCTCGGTCGTGCTGGCGACGACGACCTTCATCGCCTCGCCGAGGTCATAATTCGAGGGGCAGACGAGGTTGCCGACGTTTTCAATTATCAGGAGCCGAATTTTCGACAGATCGAAATTGCCGAGCGCGTCGTGGACGAGGTTCGCCTCGAGGTGGCAGCCGCCTGCGGTCACGATCTGGACGGCGGGGACATTGTACTTCGCAATGCGCTGGGCGTCGAAGTCAGTCTGCACATCACCCTCGATCACCGCCACGGCCAGTCTTCCGGCGAGATGTTCGAGTGTTCGCTCCAGCAGGCTCGTCTTCCCTGCACCGGGCGAGCTCACAACGTTGATCGCAAAAATTCCGTGCCGGTCCAGCAGCGACCGGTTCTGCCGGGCCAGTTCGTCGTTTTTCTCCAGGACTTTCCGTTCTATCGTGATAACGCTCATCGTACTCCCTCGTTCTCTTCCACCTCTATGTCCCGCACCTGCATCTCCCGTCCGGAGAGTACCGTCAGGGATGTCCCTCCGCACGCTGAGCAGACGAACAGTGTCGGTTCAATGTCCGTATCGCGGCCGCAGTCGTTGCAGTGCGCCCTGAGCGGAACGTGCTCGATCTCCAGGAGGGCCCCTTCGAGGGGCGTCCCCTCCGTTATCGCCCCGAAGCAGAACTCCAGCGAATCGGGGACCACCCCCGCCATCGCGCCAAGCCTCAGTCTGACGCTCCTGACGGTCACCCCCTCTTCCTTCGGCAGGTGCTGGAGGACGATGTCGACGATGCTCTGGGCTATCGAAAGTTCATGCATGGTTCAAAGGTACGGGATCGCGGGCCCATAGGCAACCGGCGGGCTGGCCGTGTCGACTCTACGACCGGTCTTTCTTCTTCCGGTTCCGGGAGAGAGCGACACCGCCGAACCCCGCGATGACGGCTATGTAAAACCCGCAATCGTAGAACCATCCCGTGTTGTACGGTTCGTAGATTCTCACCTCCGGCCTGAAGAGCCCGACGATGAGCGAGACGGGGGCAATCCATCCATGCCAGATCCCGGAGAAAAAGCCCGCGGGTTCCCTGGGGGTATAGGTGTTCGTGCCGGGGAAGCAGCCGCTCGCCGCGATAACAAGTGCCGCCGCGAGGAGGAACGTGAATGCTTTCTTCATGGTGCGCTCCTTTTTTACAATTACCTTTTCCGTCGCATCTGTCACGTATTTTCCTTCGCGGGACTTTCCGCGAGCAGGTCTTTCAGTATCCCGCGCACCGCTGCAACCACCGACGGTATCGCGGCGCCAACCTCCGGGGAGAGTTCGGTCTTCATGTCGTTCAGGTCGCCGATCGACACGGTCACAAGGTGGATGTCGGGAAGTTTCCCCGTGAGAATCGCGGATTCGATCAGGTCCCTCAGCCCGATGTCGTGGGCGCTCAGCGCGCGGGGAAAATCGCTCGCGAACCTCGGGCGGAGCACACGCACGGTGCCGGGTGAACCGCCGTCCATCGTCGCATCGATCAGGAGGACCGTGGGGTAATCCTGGAGGTACGAGAGGAGATGAAATCCCCCCGTCCCCCCGTCAAGAAGAGACACCCCGGGGGGAACCGGCTCCTGCTCGAGCGCCTTGATGGCGTGGACCCCCACCCCCTCGTCCCCCATGAGGTAGTTGCCGATGCCGAGGATCAGTATGGACCCGGGAGTGGCCATGATGGTGGGGAAAATACGGAACGCCCGGACAAAAACAAAAGAGGGCGGTCCGGAATCCGGGACCGCCCTCGGTGGGTTGTGACGTGCTATTTCTGCCGTTTCTCCACGAACTTCCATCCTCCCGCCATGGAGGAGATGACGCCGCGCCCCTCGACATAGTCGTGGTAGAAGACGAGGTACACGTGGACGATGGAGAAGAGTATAAAGAACCACATCATCATGTGGTGCCACTGGCGCACCGCGAAGTCCCCTCCCATGAGCGGGACGATCCAGGCGAACATGCGGGGGAGCCAGGAATCGCTCATGGCGGCGTACATCCCGAACCCGGTCACCGATTGGAAGAGGAAAGCCAGAAACGTCAGAAAGTAGGTGAACCCTGCAAGCGGGTTGTGCCCGACAGATTCCAGGGGCGTGACGGTCGCCTGCAGGATGTCCACTTTGAGGACGTCCACCGCTTCGCGGAGCTGCTCCTTCCGGAAAGGAAGAAAGTTTTGCCACCGTGCAAACACATTCCCCACGAACCCCCAGTAGATCCGAAAGAGAAAGTTGAAGAAGAAGAGGAACGCCGCAAGGAAATGGATGAACCGGGCCGTCCCGAACCAGTAGCTGTAGGATGCTTCCGAAGCGATCGCGAGCGCCAACGGCTTCCCGATGATATAGCCCGTCACGGCCAGCGCAAGGACGGCCAGTGCGTTCAACCAGTGATAGAATCTCACCGGGAGCTGCCACACGTACACGCGTCGTATGGATAATTGTTCCATTGCGGCCTCCTAAAACGTGTCGATCTGGTGGACGTACGTCCCCCGCTCGTCATACAGGTGCACCGCACACGCGAGGCACGGGTCGAACGAGTGGATCGTCCGGAGGACTTCCAGCGGTTTCTCGGGATCCGCGACCGGGGTCCCGATCAGCGACGCTTCGTAGGCGGAGCGTTGTCCCTTCGCATCACGGGGAGACGCGTTCCATGTGCTCGGGACGACGAGTTGGTAATTGTCGATCTTCTTATCCTTGATGACAATCCAGTGCGCCAGCGCCCCGCGCGGGGCCTCGCTCATGCCGACCCCTTTGGCTTCCTCGGGCCACGTGTCAGGATCCCAGCGCGCATTGTTGAACATGCGGGTGTCCCCGTTCTTGATGTTTACCAGGAGCTGCGTGTAGAATTCCTTCGACCAGCCGGCGATGAGCTGCGTTTCGATGCCGCGGGCCGCGGTACGGCCGAGCGTCGAGAAAAGCGCCCCGACAGGGACGTCGAGCGCCTTGAGCACCCCGTTGACCGCCTCCTTCACTTCCTCCCGCCCTGAGGCGTAGGCCACGAGCAGCCGGGCAAGAGGGCCGACTTCCATCGCGTGCCCTTTCCAGCGGGGCGTCTTCAGCCAGCTGTACTTCTTCGTCACGTCGAGATAATCGTACGGCGGCTTCGGACCCGAATACTTCAGGTTGGTTTCGCCGGCCCATGGATGAAGCCCTGTGGCATCTCCTCCCGAATACTCGTACCAGGAGCTGGAGATGAACTCCTGGACCTGCTCAACGTTCTTTCCGTCCACGGGAAGGACTTCCGCAAGGTTCCGTTTGAGTATCACGCCACGGGGGAACTTGAAATGCGAGGGATCGCCGTACCCGTTGACCGGCAGATCGCCGTAGGACATGTAGTTCTCGAGGCCCCCGCCGATTGCCCCCCAATCCTTGTAAAAGCCCGCTACCGCGAGCAGGTCCGGGATGTACACCTGGTTCACGAAGGCGACGGCGTCGGCGAACAACTCTCCGACGTAGGCAAGACGTTCGGCGTTCAGCGCATTGGCGTCGTCGATGTTTACGGCACAGGGGACCCCTCCGACGAGATAGTTCGGGTGCGGGTTCTTGCCGCCGAATATCGTGTGGACCTTTACGATCTCCTTCTGCCACTCGAGGGCCTCAAGGTAATGCGCCACGCCGAGCAGGTTCACCTCCGCCGGGAGCTTGTAGGCCGCGTGCCCCCAGTAGCCGTTTGCGAATATGCCCAGCTGCCCGCTCTGGACGAACGATGCGATCCGCCGCTGGACGTCGGCGAAGTACTTGGGCGAGCTCTTGGGCCAGTTGGAAATGCTCTGAGCGATCTCGGACGTTTTCTTCGGGTCGGCTTTCAGCGCGCTCACCACGTCCACCCAGTCGAGCGCGTG
>PMJR01000086.1 GCA_003158475.1 Ignavibacteriota bacterium
GGGACTCTCCGTCCTCGGTTGATTCTCGCCCCACCTTTCTCTATATTTTCCCATGAGGGAACTCAACGTCATCCGCCTGAAGAACGCGGCATTCTACGCCTATCACGGCGTGGCGGCCGACGAACAGAATCTCGGCGGGAAGTTCGAGGTGGACGTGGACATGCACTGCGATCTCTCGGCCGCGGCGGAAAGCGATTCGTTGAAAAAGACGGTCGACTATGAGAAAGTGTACGCATTCATCCAGCAGACGGTCCTCTCAAAGAAATACTACCTGCTCGAGGCCCTTGCACACGCCATCGGGCGCGGTCTGATCCGGGAGTTCTATAACATCGAGACTGTGACTGTGCGCCTCCGCAAACCGCATCCCCCGGTCAAAGGGGTGATAGATTTTGTGGAGGTGGAGATCACGCAATCACGATGAATCATCGGGTGTTCCTGGGCCTGGGATCGAACCTCGGGGCGCGCCAGGACTTTCTTAACCGGGCGGCGGCCGAAATCGCGAGGATTCCCGGGGGCCGTCTGATATGGTGCTCTTCGGTCTATGAGAGCGACCCCTATGGTAATGCGGCCCAGGGAAAATTCCTTAACGCAGTTGCCGAGATAGAGACGCCGCTTGACCCGGCTCAGCTGTTGGGGGAGGTCAAGCGCATCGAGAAAGTGGTGGGTCGGACCCCTTCCGAACACTGGGGCCCGCGCGAGATCGATATCGACATCCTCATCTATGACGGACTTGTGCAGAGCGGCGAAGGCCTCCAGGTGCCGCACCCGGACATGGAACGAAGGAAGTTTGTGCTCGTCCCGCTGAGGGAAATCGCCCCTGATTTGATTCACCCGGTCAGCGGCATGACTGTGTCCGAGATGGCGGATGCATGCCGGGACGGCTCACGTGTCGTCAAGACCACGTATCAGATCCGATTCTAGTTGGTGGCGCCTTCGGCGCCATCGTTGATCACGCCGATCTTGGGCGTGAGTACCTCTGCTAACGTCCGGAGACCTTTTGGACACTCAGAATTCGCTCCAGGAGCTGATCGGTCAGACCGACATGCGCTATATCGCCGTCGAGGGGGTTATCGGCGCCGGGAAAACGGCGCTCTGCACGCTGCTGGGGGAGACGCTCGGTGCCCGCGTCGTGATGGAGCAGTTCGAGGAGAACCCGTTTCTCAAGGATTTCTACAAGGATCCGGAGCGGTACGCCTTCCAGACTCAGATCTTCTTCCTCCTGACCCGCTACAGGCAGCAGCGCTCCCTCTCGCAGGCGGACCTGTTTCACCGGTTTCTTGTCACCGACTACATATTCGAGAAGGACAAGATCTTTGCATACCTGAACCTCGAGGACGAAGAGCTCAAGCTGTACGAGACCCTCGTGGAGAGTATCGAGCACAACATCATCCAGCCCGACCTCGTCGTCTACCTCCAGTCGAGCGTCCCCAGGCTGATGCAAAACATCAAACATCGCGGAAGGTCCATCGAGGAATCCATCTCGGAGGAGTATATCCGCGACCTGAACGAGGCGTACAACTACTTCTTCTTCCGGTACAAGGCGACGTCGCTCCTTATCGTGAACGCCTCGGAACTGGATTTTGTAGGCGACCCCGGTCACTACGGGGACCTGTTGTCGCAGATTTTCCGCCAGAATCGCGCAGCCGTGGAGTATTACAACCCGATCGCAAAAAAGTGAGGAGGGACGAGAGATGCTTTTCCGTGTGATCCTGTATGTGATGGTCGGTTACTTTGTCTATCGCCTCGTCCAGGTCGCCGGCAGGTTCATGTCGTCGGGGAGGCGACCTCAAGGTCCCACGCCACCCCCGGAGCCCCACGTCCCGGACTTCAAGGACATCAAGGACGCGGATTTCATCGACATCACGCCGAAGGACAGGGGAACGGATTCTCCCAAGGGTTCATAGTCGCCCACATCCAGTGCCCCTCCCTCTCGAACGCATCTTCAAGCGATACCTGTCCGCCGGTTTGCGGTTAGCATTCGGCTCTTCTCCAACCCCGTCAACGGCACCGGCATTCGTCCCGGCGTCCGCGCCCCGGATATTTGTCATCCGGCAGCACAACCAGCTGGGAGACATGCTCTGCGCGGTTCCGCTCCTGCGCGCGCTCCGTCTCCGTTATCCGGATTCCCGGATCTCTCTCCTGGCGAGTCCGGTGAACTACGCACCGATGCTGGGGAACCGGTATGTCGATGAGGTCATCAATTTCGACAAGCGGGAGTTCGTCGGGAAGGAAGGGGGAAGCTTGTTTCATTTCCCCGGATATGTCCGGCGCTTGAGGAAAAAAAAGTTCGATATTGCTGTCGTCCCATCGACCGTGTCGACATCTTTCACGAGCGATCTCCTCGCATTCCTCAGCGGAGCACCGATAAGGATCGGCGCGGGGAGCATACAGGGAATTCCGAACCCGTCAGGCTTCTTCTTCACACATCCGAGGGATCTCGACTGGAGGGGAAAGAAGGGTTACCACCAGGTCAGGCGTAACATGGACATCTGGCCCGAGTGCTTCAGTGAGCAGACAGATCTCAGTCTGGAAATCACGTTGCTGGAGGATGAGCTCGCAAGGGGCAAGTCGTTTCTGGAAAGGCTTTCACATAACGCCCCTCGGGTAATCGTTTACCACCCCGGAGCGGGAAAAGTCCCGAACCGCTGGCCGGCGGACCTGTTTGCCCGGCTTGCCGATGAATTGTCGTTTTCCGTTCCCGCTTTCACCGTGATAACCTCAGGCCTGATGGATGATGAGCCTGTCAGAGCGATGATAGGAGCTTTACATACTCCATTTGAAGTCATTAAAAATCAACCGATTAGGGAAGTCGCCTCTGCTCTCCGTTCCGCTGATCTTGTCGTTTCCAACGATACAGGAATCATGCACATTGCAGCCGCAGTAGGTACACCTGTCCTTTCACTCTTTGGCCCGACCGACCCCGGGGAGTGGGCACCAACGGGGGAGAGGCATCGTTATATCAGGGGAGAGGATGGCAAAATCGTGAAAATCCCGTTTGACGCTGTCCTAAGAACTGCGAAGGAGATGCTCCGGCGGGAGCATGATCGATGACGACTGACACTGTGCATCCAGGAACCGACGTCCGGGAGGCCATCCTCCGCCTGAGAGCGGAGATGCATGCCGTGATACTTGCGCACTATTACCAGGAAGGGGAGATCCAGGATGTCGCGGACTTCGTCGGGGACAGCCTCGAACTCGCCCGCAGAGCGGCGGCTACCGATGCGGAAGTGATAGTCTTTGCGGGGGTGCACTTCATGGCGGAGACGGCCAAGATACTGAACCCGCGCAAACAGGTTCTGCTGCCGGATCTGAATGCCGGTTGCTCGCTGGCGGAAGGATGCCCCGCCGAAAGGTTCGTTGCGTTCCGGCGGGAACACCCCGCACATGTCTCGATTACATACATCAACTGTTCGGCGGATGTGAAAGCCGCGAGTGACATCATCTGTACGTCGAGCAATGCGGAAAAGATCATCAGGCAGATCCCCGCGGACAGGGAAATTTTCTTTGCGCCGGACAGGAACCTGGGAAGATACCTGATAAAGAAGACCGGCCGCGATATGCTGTTGTGGGAAGGGTCCTGCATCGTACACGAGACATTCAGCCTCAGGAAGCTTGTTCAACTCCAGCTGGAGCATCCCGGCGCCGAGCTCATCGCACATCCCGAGTGCGAGGAGCCTCTGCTGGAGCGGGCCCGTTTCATCGGGTCGACGAGCGCATTGCTGAAATACGTCCAGAGCTCCCCGGCGAAGAAGTTCATCGTGGCGACCGAGTCGGGGATCCTGCACCAGATGCAGAAGGGAGCGCCGGACAAAATGTTCATTCCCGCGCCCCCGGAGGCAAATTGTGCCTGCAACGATTGCCCCTACATGAAGCTGAACACGATGGAGAAACTGTACGCGTGCATGAGGGACCGCTCACCGGAGATCCTTCTTGGCGATCGGGTGATGGAGCGTGCCCTTGCGCCGATCCAGCGCATGCTCTCCATGAGCTGAGAATTCCCCCCCCCGCTTCCCCCTCATTTTGTTGAACCTGTAGGTTCTCTTTCGTATATTCAACGGAGAAACTTCTCACCCCACCCGAGATGGCCTGAACGATGGACCGCATCTATATCGAAGATCTGCCGGCGCACGAGGGAGAAACCGTCACGATCAGCGGATGGCTGTACAACAAGCGCTCGAGCGGCAAAATACGCTTTCCTGTCCTCCGGGACGGCACCGGCTACCTCCAGGGCGTCATGGTGAAAGGGAGCGTCCCCGAAGATGTGTTTGCCCGGTTTGACCAGCTCACCCAGGAGAGTTCCCTCAGCCTTACAGGACGGATCCGGAAGGAGCAGCGCGCCCCGGGAGGCTATGAGATGGACGTGACCGACCTCCGGATCATGCACATCGCGAACGACTATCCCATCACCCCCAAGGAACACGGTATCGACTTCCTCATGGACCGGCGTCACCTCTGGCTCCGTTCCAGCAGGACACACGCGATACTGAGGATCCGCCACCAGGTGATCAGGGCGATCCGGGAATTCTTCGATTCGAGGGGATTCGTTCTCTTCGACGCACCGATATTCACCCCCGCCGCATGCGAAGGGACATCCACGCTGTTCGAGACCGACTATTTCGACCTGGGCAAGGCCTACCTCACGCAATCCGGTCAGCTCTACGGCGAAGCCGGTGCAATGGCGTTCGGCAAGGTGTACGTCTTCGGCCCGACCTTTCGCGCGGAGAAATCGAAAACCCGTCGTCATCTGACGGAATTCTGGATGGTGGAACCGGAGGTCGCATTCAACGATCTGGACGACAACATGGACCTCGCGGAGGCGTTTCTCGAACACATAGTCCAGTCGGTCCTCACCCACCGGCGTTCCGATCTCGAGACTCTGGGCAGGAACACCGCGATGCTGGAGAATGTCCGGCGCCCCTTCCCGCGCGTCACCTATGACGAGGCAGCGGAAATCCTTCGGAAGAACGGGGTCGATTTCCAGTGGGGGAACGATCTCGGAGGCACGGACGAGACGACCGTCTCCGCCCAATTTGACCGCCCCGTCATGGTGCATCGCTACCCGGCGGAGGTCAAGGCGTTTTACATGAAGAGGGATCCGAAGAACCCGAAGCTCGCCCTTGCGGTGGACGTTCTCGCCCCCGAGGGGTACGGGGAGATCATCGGGGGGAGCCAGAGGGAAGACGACCTGGCCGCACTCCTTGACCGTGTCAAGGAACAGAATCTTCCCCGGGAAGCCTTCGAATGGTACATCGACCTCAGGCGGTACGGGTCCGTGCCACATTCCGGCTTCGGCCTCGGGGTCGAGCGGACGGTCTCGTGGATATGCGGGCTGGAACACCTGCGCGAGGCGATTCCCTTCCCGCGCATGATCTACAGGCTTACTCCATGAAGAACCGATCGAGATCCGCCGGGCATACCGATTAATACACATCTGAAATCACGCTCATCATGCTGAACGTCACCGGCCTCCGGAAGGAATTCGCCGCAGTCGTCGCGGTGGACGGCGTCTCATTCGAGGCCGGAAACGGAGAAGTCTTCGGTCTCCTCGGTCCCAACGGCGCCGGCAAGACGACGACGATCCGCATGATACTGAACATCCTCGTCCCCGACGGTGGGACCGTGACATACGACGGGAAACCGTTCTCGGACGAAGTGCGGAACCGGATCGGCTACCTGCCCGAAGAACGGGGCCTTTACAGGAAGAGCAAGCTCCTTGACACGATCGTGTATTTCGCCGGGCTGCGCGGGATGAAGCGGGCCGCTGCAAAGGCGGAGGCGATGCGCTGGCTCACGCGGTTCTCGCTCGAAGCGTTCCGCGAACGGAAAGTGGAGGAACTGTCGAAAGGGAACCAGCAGAAGGTGCAGTTCGTCTGTGCGATACTGCACGATCCGTCGATCGTGATACTCGACGAACCTTTTTCGGGACTCGATCCTGTCAATCAGATCCTCTTCAAGGACATCTTTCATGAGCTCAGGGCGGCGGGGAAAACGATCGTCTTCTCGACACACCAGATGGACCAGGCGGAGAGGTTGAGCGATACGCTCTGTCTCATCAACAGGGGTCGTGTCGTACTCGGCGGGACCGTGCGCGACGTCAAAAGGAGGTACGGCACGAATTCGCTCCACGTGGAGTTTTCGGGTGACGGTGCGTTCATGAACGAGCTTCCGGGCGTGCGGCGCGCCCTGCTGTACGGAAACGCAGCGGAGCTCGACCTCGAGCCCGGGGCGAAGGTCCAGACGCTTATCGGAACGATGAACGGAAAGATCGACATCACGAAGTTCGCGCTCGTCGAGCCGTCGCTCCAGTCGATATTCATCCAGGCCGTGGGCGATTCGAATGCCGCCGCCCCGGCCCCGGTGGAGACTTCATGATTTCGAAAGTCGTTTCGGTCGCCCGCTGGGAATACCTGGAAAAGGTAAAGAGCAAGGCGTTCCTGATCGGACTTTTCCTGACACCGGTCCTGATGGTGGGCATGGGCGTCGTCCCGACGCTCCTCATCACGCAGGCGGATACAAGGACGAAGGTCATCGGTGTGATCGACCCGAGCGGCGTGATCGTTGCACCGCTGGGCGATCTCGTCAATGCACGGTACCGCCTGGCGGACGGCCGTCCGAATTACGTCATCCGGCCGCTGGCGGTCGGGCCCGGCGTCGACGTGCAGTCCGCTGCCGCAGAAGCCGACAGGCAGACGGGGGCCGGCGATATCGAAGGATACTGTCTCCTCGGTCCGTCGCCTGACGCCGATTCGGCCGTCGAGTACCGGTCGAAATCCGTCGGCGACATTCAGCTTGTCGAGAATCTCCAGCAGGCGATCAGGATCGTCCTCTCCGAACGCAAGGGACTTTCGATGGGGCTCGATACGTCCGTGATCCGCGCGCTGAACGTGAAAGTCGACATGAAGCAGGTGAAACTCTCCAAGACGGGGGAAAAGGAGGACTCGGGGTTCCTCCAGGTGTTCTTTACCGCATACGTGTTCCTGTTCATGCTCTTCCTCCTGATCGTCACATCCGGCCAGCTCCTGGTCCGGAGCATTCTGGAGGAGAAATCAAACCGGATCGTCGAGGTTCTTGTCTCCTCCTGTTCCTCGACGGAACTGATGGCGGGGAAAGTGCTGGGCTTGAGCGCACTCGGTTTTACGCAGATCGGATTCTGGGCGCTGATGGGTGCCATTGCGAGCCTCTCGTTCGGCATCACGTTCGTTACGCCGGGGATCGCCGCATTGCTCATAATCTATTTCGTCCTCGGTTACCTTTTCTACGCCGCCGTGTTCATAGGGGCGGGATCTCCCCTCACGACGGAGCAGGAAGCACAGCAGGTGACATCGTATCTTGTGATGATCCTCATTCTCCCGATTGCGCTCGCGTTCCCCGCGATGCAGAATCCTGATGCGACTTGGCTGAGGGTGCTCACGTTCATTCCGTTTCTCACCCCCACAATGATGGCACTCCGCATACCGATACAGATGCCTTCGCCGTGGGAAATCCTGGCGACGATGCTCCTGATGGTCGTCTCCATATTCTTTGCGATGGTGGCTGCAGGACGGATCTTCCGCATCGCAATCCTCTCGACGGGCAAGAGCCCAAAGCTCGCCGAGATCTTCCGGTGGGCAAAGGAAGGATGACGAACCGATGAACCGGTTACGCTTCGCAGCAACAACGCTCCTCTTCGTAGTGTACGCGATCCCGGCACGTCCCCAGGCGGTCCTCCCCGAGCGGGGACGTGACGGAGGCCTGAGAGAAAACGTCTACGGCCTCGGTCTCGCCCTCGGCGCCGCTTCCGGTATCGGGATCAGCTTCCGGCAACATTTTCCGGGATATGTCAGCTACCAGCTCATCGGGGGGATCATCAAGGTGGACAACCAGACCTCGTACAGTTTCGGAGGGGAGCTGCAGTACGATTTCATACGAGGCGCAGGAGTCCGGTTTTTCGCGGTCGGCGCAGCGGGGTATTACTATTCCGGCGACAGGAAAGGGAACGAAATCGACGGTCCCGCACGGATCGGCGCGGGGATCGGCGCGGAGGTTCCCATTCAGGGGGGCTTCCATGTTTCGGGAGAGCTTCTCTTCACATTCTTTTCGGATGGAAACGTCCTCCCGCTTCCACAGGTCGGGATGCACTACTACTTCTATTGAGCGCGCCTTTGATTCTCCGGAATAAAAATGTATGTTTCTCCACCATCGTTGATTCTCTGATCCGTCCGTGACCGTGGAATCCCTCGTCTTCTTCTTCCTCGCAGCCTTTGCGGTGACTACCGCGGTGCTCATGGTGGTGCAGCGCAGCCCCCTCGTGAGCGCCATTTACCTCATCGCAAATTTCTTTGCCCTTGCCGCGCTCTACCTCCTTCTGCGTGCGCAGCTCCTGGCCGTCCTGCAGATCGTGGTGTACACCGGGGCCATCATGGTCCTCGTGGTATTCGTGATCATGCTCCTGAACCTTGAAGAGGAGGGACGCGTCCGCACCCGCATCGCCATCAGGACCTGGATCACCGTCGTCCTCGCCGCCGGATTCCTTTCGGAGATCGTGTATGTCTTCTTCGTGGCAGGCACGCCCGCGGAAGGGACGACGATTTCCGCCGGCGCGGAGTCCCTCGGGACGGTCGAGAGCATGGGGGAGGCGCTCTTCGGCAAATTCCTCCTCCCGTTCGAAATCACATCGCTCCTCCTCCTGACGGCGATACTCGGTGCGGTCGTTCTGGCAAAGAGGAAAGGCTGACGCGGTCATGGAGATCCCCCTTTCGTACTATCTCTGCCTGAGCGTGGTCCTGTTTGTCGTGGGGGTGGCGGGAGTGCTCACCCGGAGGAACGCGATCGTGGTGTTCATGTGCATCGAGCTGATGCTCAATTCCGTGAACCTGACGCTCATCGCATTCTCCTCATTTCTCGGTTCGATCACGGGGCAGGCGCTCGTCTTCTTCGCCATGGCGGTGGCCGCGGCGGAGGCAGCCGTCGGGCTGGCAATCGTCATCGCCATCTACCGGAACAAACGGACGGTGGACATCGATAAGATCAACATCCTGAAGTGGTGACAGGCACATGATGCCCCGGCTACTGACAGGTTACGCGGTTCTCTTTCCCCTTCTCGGGTTCCTCTTCAACGGACTGATCGGGAGAAAGATCAGGAACGAAGGGATCATCGCCGCGATCGGCTGCGCTGCGGTGGGGGCGGGGTTCGTCGTCGCCTGCATGAGTTTCTTCTCCATGCTCGGCCTCCCGCCTGAACAGCGGACGCTGAGTGTCGACCTCTTCCCCTGGATCGTGGCGGGAGGGTTCCGTGCCGACGTTGCATTCCAGCTGGACCAGCTCTCTGTCGTGATGATGCTTATCGTGACCGGCGTGGGCTTCCTGATCCATGTGTATTCGGCCGGCTACATGCGCGGGGATCCGGCGTTCTGGCGGTTCTTTGCCTACCTCAATCTGTTCATCTTCTCGATGCTCACGCTCATCCTGGCGGACAACTTCCTGCTGATGTTCCTGGGCTGGGAGGGGGTCGGACTCTGCTCGTACCTGCTGATCGGGTTCTGGTATGACAGGAAATTCGAAAAAGGGACGACGGGTGATGCGGCGAAGAAGGCGTTCATCGTCAACCGGATCGGCGACTTCGGGTTCCTGACCGGCATGTTCCTCATCTACGTGACGTTCGGTTCACTCCGGTTCCAGACCGTCTTCACGCAGGCAGCCACGATGACAGTCGGCACGCCGGTGGTACTCTGGATCACGCTCGCACTCTTCCTTGGCGCCACGGGCAAATCCGCGCAGATCCCCCTGTTCGTCTGGCTCCCGGACGCAATGGCCGGACCGACACCGGTGAGCGCGCTGATACACGCCGCGACGATGGTGACGGCGGGGGTGTACATGGTGGCCCGCTGCTCCGTCCTGTACGCGCTTGCCCCGGTCTCCATGGGCATCGTTGCGTCCGTGGGGGCCGCCACCGCGTTCTTCGCCGCCACGGTCGGCCTCGTGCAGAACGACATCAAGAAAGTGCTCGCCTATTCCACGATCAGCCAGCTCGGGTACATGTTCCTGGCCCTCGGGGTGGGAGCCTTCAGCGCGGGAATCTTCCACGTGATGACCCACGCCTTTTTCAAGGCGCTCCTCTTCCTCGGTTCGGGCGCGGTGATACACGCGATGCACGATGAACAGGACATCCGGAGGATGGGGGGACTCGGGAAGAGCCTCCCGGTCACGTACCGCACATTCCTTGTCGGCGCGATCGCTATCGCGGGGATCCCCCCCTTCTCCGGTTTCTTCAGCAAGGACGAGATCCTCTGGGACGCTTTTTCGCACGGCTCGTGGGTGCTGTGGCTCGCCGGCTTCGCGGGCGCCGGCCTCACTGCCCTGTACATGTTCCGGCTGGTCGCCCTCACGTTCCAGGGGGAACCCCGATGGGACAAGGGAGTCCATCCGCACGAAGCACCGGCGACTATGACCATTCCCCTCCTCGTGCTCGCCCTCCTCTCTGCACTCGGCGGCTTTGCCGGTATCCCGCAGAGCCTCGGAGGAGGAAACGCGTTCGAACAGTGGCTTGAACCTGTCTTCGCACCCGCCGGTGAGAAGCTCGCATTTGCCGCCACGCACGGGAACGTCGCCGAATATGTACTCATGGGGCTCTCCGTGGCTGTCGCGCTCGCCGGTTGGTACGTTGCCCGCATCTGGTATCTGAGGAGAAAGGAGATCCCCGGCCTTCTCGTCCGGAGGTTGCCCAACACCTACAGGGTGCTTCTCAACAAATACTACGTCGATGAACTGTATGATGGTGCGGTTGTCAGGCCCGCGCTCAGCGGATCGGAACTGCTCCTGTGGAAGGGGATCGACGTCAACGTCATCGACCGCGCGGTCAACGGGGCCGCGCAGAGTACCGCCGCGGCGGGGCGCGTCCTGCGGCTCATTCAAACGGGGGTTGTCCGGAACTACGTCCTCGTATTCCTTGCAGGAGTCGTCCTGATGATGGGATGGCTTCTGGCCAAATGAACCGACACCTGGGTCCATGGAACCGCATATCCTGAGTCTGATTCTCTTCACGCCGCTCGCCGGGGCGCTGGTGGTCGCGTTGTTGCGCCGGGACGCCTCCCGGCTCATCAAGACGGTGGGGCTGCTCTTCTCGCTTGCGGCGCTCGGACTGTCGGTATGGCTCTTCCTTCAGTTCGACGGGACACGGGGTGACATGCAGTGCGTCGAGATCATCCCCTGGATACCGGCGCTGAACATCTCCTACCACATCGGTATCGACGGGATCTCGCTTCTGCTCATCGTTCTCACAACTTTCCTCACGCCGATCGCGCTCCTCGCATCGTGGGAGTCCGTCTCCGTGCGTCTCAGGGGATATGTCGCCCTGATGCTCCTGCTGGAAGCGGGAACTCTCGGGGTGTTCATGGCCCTCGATCTCTTCCTTTTCTACGTCTTCTGGGAATTCATGTTGATCCCGATGTATTTCATCATTGGCATCTGGGGAGGGCAGGAACGGATCTACGCGGCGATCAAGTTCTTTCTTTACACGATGGCGGGCAGCCTTTTGATGCTCGTGGCGATCATCTGGCTCGGCTCGTATGCCGCCTCGCTTCCCGGGGGGACATTCACAACGGATCTTCTCCGGCTGTACGCCATCGCGCCCGGTATCCCGATGGGGATCCAGATATGGATGTTCCTGGCGTTCACGTTAAGTTTCGCCATCAAGGTTCCGATATTCCCGCTCCACACGTGGCTCCCTGACGCCCATGTCCAGGCTCCGACCGCCGGCAGCGTCATACTGGCAGGGGTGCTGCTGAAGATGGGGACATACGGTCTGATCCGCTTCTGCCTCCCGCTTTTCCCCTTCGCCACGTTCAGGTTCCTCCCGTACCTGGCCGGCCTCGGAATCGTCGGCATCATTTACGGTGCACTGGTCTCGATGGTGCAGCCCGACATCAAGAAGCTCGTCGCCTATTCGTCCGTGAGCCACCTGGGGTTCGTGGTGCTCGGCATATTCGCGCTCACGGAGGAAGGGATGCAGGGGAGCGTGATCCAGATGATCAACCACGGCCTTTCCACGGGCGGGCTCTTTCTTCTCGTGGGGATGATCTATGACAGGAGGCATACCCGGCTGATCAAGGACTTCGGTGGACTGGCAAAACCGATGCCCGTGTACGCCGCGTTCTTCATGATCGTGGTGCTCTCCTCCATCGGGCTCCCCGGGTTGAACGGGTTCGTCGGGGAATTCCTGATACTCCTCGGGTCGTTCCGCTCGCCATTCCTGGATAGTCCCTGGTATGCCATCGCCGCGTCAAGCGGCGTCATACTCGCCGCGATCTACCTGCTCTGGAGCTACCAGCGGATATTTTTCGGAAAGAATGAACACCCGGATAACCAGACGCTTGCTGATCTGAACCTCCGCGAAATCGCCGTTCTCGTCCCCGTCGTCTTCTTCATCGTCTGGATCGGCGTGTATCCCGGCACGTTTCTCGGAAAGAGCGCCGCGTCGACCAAGCAGCTCATCCACAGGATCGAGGAGACCCGCCGCGGATCATATGCGGGCGCGGGACTTGCGCCGGGGCATGAGGTACGGCCGGGAGAACGACGATGAACCCGTCGATGAGAGAGTTGACCGCAATCGCACCGCTGATTGTCGTCGCAGGGACCGCGCTTGTCGTCGTGCTTGTCGATGCGCTCTGGAAAACCAACCGGAACCTGAGCCCGGCCCTGACCCTGGCGGGCCTGGTGGCGGCGATCGCTTTTTCGTTCCCCGCACTCGGCGACGCGCCGGCAACCGCCGCCTTCGGGGGAATGGTCAGGACCGGGGGTTTCACCTCTTTTTTCACGCTTGTGTTCTGTGTTTCGGGACTGTTGAGCGTCCTCCTTTCGATCTCCTCCGTCGAGGAAATGATCCCCGTGCAGGGGGAATATTACGCCCTGACCCTGTTCGCGGTGTCGGGCATGATGCTCATGGCTGCGGCGGGGGACCTGGTTGTCTTTTTTCTCGGCCTCGAGCTGATGTCGATCTCATTCTACATTCTGGCCGGGTTCGCCAGGGGGAGGATGACAAGCAATGAGGCAGCACTCAAGTATTTTCTTCTCGGGGCGTTTGCGACCGGGTTCCTGCTCTACGGGATCGCGCTCGTGTACGGCACAACCGGCTCCACAAGCCTCGCAGGCTTCCCGCTCCGGACAGGCGGCCTCCAGCAGCCGCTGCTCCTCCTGGCGGGTCTCGCGCTGCTCATGATCGGACTCATGTTCAAGGTCGGCGCCGTCCCGTTTCACATGTGGGTGCCCGACGTGTATGAAGGAGCGCCGACCACGGTGAGCGCTTTCATGTCGACGGGGGGGAAGGCCGCGGCGTTCGCAGGGTTCCTCCTCATCTTCACACCGGCCGTCCTCCTCACGCAGCCGGCGCTCCGGGACGTGCTCGCGGTGGTGGCCGCGACCTCGATGGTCGCCGGGAACATCGTCGCCGTATCGCAGTCAAGCGTCAAGCGGATGCTGGCATACTCCAGCATCGCCCATGCCGGTTATATCCTCTCGGGCGTCGTCGCCGCAAATCCCGCGGGGAGCAACGGCGTCCTTTTCTATCTCATGACGTACACGATGATGAACGCGGGCGCCTTCGGCGTGATCTCGCTCCTCGAGAAGCCTGACGGGAGCATGCTGACATTCGATGAATGTGCCGGCCTCTCCCGCCGGTCTCCTCTCGTGGCCGCCCTCACCGCCATCTTCATGTTCTCCCTTGCGGGGGTCCCCCCGTTCGCCGGGTTCTTCGGCAAGTACTACGTCTTCGCCGGCGCAGTCGAGGCGCACTTCACATGGCTGGCGATCGTGGGGGTGCTCATGAGCGTTGTTTCTGCGTATTACTATCTGCGGCTCGTGGTTCTCATGTACTTCAACGACCAGCCCGCGGGGTCGCCCGTCACCGGACGGCCGCTTGGACTCGCGGCGCTGATCATCGCGGCGGTTGCGCTGATCGGATTCGGCGTGTTCCCTTCTGTACTGCTCGGCCTTACCGCCCACTGTTTCTAGGCGTCTCCCGTATTCACTCCCAGGATAACTCCCATGCAAATGCTGGCGACGGCTGACCTCATGAGGGAATTCGACCGGACAGCGATCTCATCCCTCGGCATCCCCGGCATCATCCTCATGGAGAACGCCGGGCGCGCATTCGTGGATGAACTCGAGCGCACGATCGGGAGTCTTACGTCGAAGACGACCGTCGTGGTGTGCGGGAAAGGGAACAACGGCGGTGACGGCTTCGTCATCGCGCGTCACATCGCCAACAGGGGAGGTGAGGTTCTTGTCGTCCTCCTGGCCGCCCGCCGGTCGGTCAGGGGGGATGCGAAGATCAACCTTGACGCAGCGGTCCGCATGGGCCGGCTCCGTTCTTCCGGCCTGCGCATCATGGAATACGGGGGAAAGGAACGATCTTCGCTTCCCGGGAAACCGGATATCGTCGTCGATGCGATCTTCGGGACGGGGTTTTCCGGGGATCTCACGGGCAGAGAGCTCGGCGCCGTCTCCTGGATAAACAACAGCCGCGCCTTCGTGGCATCCGTCGACATTCCTTCCGGGGTGGATGCGTCCACCGGCACCGTGGGGAACGCCGCGGTGATGGCGAACCTCTCGGTGGCAATGGGGCTTGCGAAAATCGGACACTATGTCGGTCAGGGATGCGACCGGAGCGGCTCCGTGCGCATTGCAGATATCAGTATCCCCCCCGCTCTCCTGCGCCCGGGCCGGGACCCGGTCTTCCGCGTCCGGGAGGAGGACGTCGTATCCCTGCTCCCTACCCGTTCCCGGGATGCCCACAAGTACAGCGCCGGGAAGGTCCTCGTCATTGCCGGATCGCGTTCATTCACCGGGGCACCCCTCATGACCGCTGACGCCGCGCTCCGCTCGGGTGCGGGGGCGGTCGTGCTCGCTTTTCCCGCTTCCATTCATCAGGCGCTCGCACGACGGCTCACGGAAGTCATCATGGCTCCTGTCGCCGAGACACCGTCAGGATCGCTGGGTCTGGGAGCGTTGCCCGAGATCCAGGCCAGGGGAGCGTGGGCGGACGCCATAGCGCTCGGCCCCGGGCTCTCACGGGACGAAGAGACAATGGAGCTCGTACGGGAAATACTCCGCACTGTGGAGAAGCCGCTCGTGATTGACGCCGATGCACTGTTCGCCCTGAAAGGGGACGCCTCGCTCCTGAAAAAGAGAAAGTCGCCCGTGATCCTCACTCCTCATGCGGGGGAGTTTGCCGCCCTCACGGGAGGAGAGGCCGCGGAAGCCGACAGGTTTCGTGTCAGTGCCGCCCGGGACGCGGCACGGCGATTCGGATCGGTCGTCGTTCTCAAAGGGGCCCCCACGGTCACCGCGGCTCCCGGCGGAAGCGTCTATGTGAACTCCACGGGGAATCCGGGGATGGCGACCATAGGGAGCGGAGACATCCTGACCGGACTTGTCGCGGGTATAATGGCGCAGGGGACATCGCCTGAACATGCGGCCTATGCCGGCGTGTTCGTTCACGGGCGTGCCGGGGATATTGCTGCAGATCGTTTTGGCATGCGGAGCCTCATTGCCACGGATATCGGCGGGGCCATCCCGGCCGCCCTCTCACAGCTCATCCCTTTCCATCGGCCTTTCCATGGGCCTTTCCATCGGCCCTTCCGAGAGGCGCGTTGATTTTCCACGCCCGAATGCCTACCTTAGTACCTTGAAGTTCTCGATCGTACAGACGGACGGAAATGCGAGGGCCGGCGCCCTCGTCACCGGACGCGGGGAGATCCCGACGCCCGTGTTCATGCCCGTGGGGACGCAGGGGAGCGTGAAGGCAGTCGAGCAACGGGAGCTCGAGGACCTCGGCGCCCGGATCATACTCGGAAACGCCTATCACCTGTACCTCCGCCCCGGGACAGCGCTCATAGAGAAGGCCGGCGGCCTCCACAGTTTCATCGGGTGGCGGAAGACGATACTGACCGACAGCGGAGGGTACCAGGTTTTCAGCCTCACAGCCTTGAGGCGGATCGGTGAGGAGGGTGTCCGGTTCAAATCGCACATCGACGGCTCCGAGCATGTGTTCACCCCTGAAGGGGTGATCGATATCGAGCGGTCGCTGGGATCCGACATCATGATGGTTCTCGACGAGTGCGCACCGTTCCCGTGCGACGAAGCGTACGCGCGGCAGTCGAACGACATGACGCTCCGCTGGGCGCTCCGGTGCCGCACACGGATGGAACAGACCTTCCCGAAGTACGGGACCGATCAAAGCCTTTTCGGCATCGTTCAGGGGAGCACATTTCCCCGCGTCCGGGAAGAGTCGGCGCGTGCACTGGCCGGCATGGATTTTGACGGGTATGCGATAGGCGGTCTCTCGGTGGGAGAGCCTGAAGAGACGATGTACGAAATGACCGGCCTGTGCACCGAAATCCTCCCGCCGGACCGTCCCAGGTACCTGATGGGAGTCGGCACGCCCCGGAATATGCTCGAAGCGATCGCGCGGGGGGTCGACATGTTCGACTGCGTGCTCCCTACCCGCAACGGAAGGAACGGCGTCCTGTTCACCCGGAACGGCAAGCTGAACATGCGGAACGCAGTGCACGCCGGCGACTTGCGTCCTGTCGATGCGGAGTGCACCTGTTACGGCTGCAGGAACTTCACGCGTGCCTATCTCAGGCACCTGTTCAAGACCGGTGAGATCCTTGCTCTCCAGCTCGCGTCGCTGCATAACCTGACGTTTTATGTCTGGCTTCTTTCGCAGGCGCGGGATGCGATCCTGAGCCGGAACTTCACTGCATGGAAGGATGAGACAGTACAAACACTGTCCGCCGGACCGGCGGACACAAACATGTAAACAGTACACCGAACCGGAGGAAACAGTGACAACAGCACACGTACTTTTATTTATGACCCCGTCGGGGGGGGATTCCGGGCAGGGGCTCTTCAGCACATTGCTCATGTTCGCCCTTATCATCGGCATTTTCTATTTTATGATTCTCCGCCCTCAGCAGAAGCGGCAGAAGGAACGCCAGAAGCTTCTCGAAGCTCTTAAGAAGGGGGACAAGGTGATCACGGCAGGGGGCATGTACGGAACGATCGCGGGCATAGACGAGAAGACCGTTCTCGTCCAGGTCGCGGACAATGTGAAGATGAAGTTCGAGAGGTCGTCGATCACCTCCGTTGTCAGCGAGGGGACCGGCGACACAAAGGACGTGAAAGAGATAAAGTGACGCACTGACCCGCGAGGGGAGGGAACACACCGTGGCAAAGACCACTGAGCGTCCGGACGGTTTCAGCGCGATCGACGACGCCATCCGGGAGTTCCGCCGGGGTGCGACAGTCATTGTCGTGGACGACGTCGACCGTGAGAACGAAGGTGACTTCGTCTGTGCCGCGGAGTTCGTGGACGCCGCTGTCATCAACTTCTTTGCCAGGTACGGCCGCGGCATCATCTGTGCCCCGCTTACGGCCGGGCGGGCGAAGGAGCTGGGGCTGGAACTCATGGTGGACAGCAACACGTCCCTTCACGAGACTCCGTTCACGGTCTCCGTCGACTTCACGCACGGGACGACGACCGGCGTCTCGGCCGCCGACAGGGCCGCGACCGTCCGCGCACTTGCGGCCCCGGGAACAAAACCCGCCGACCTCGCCCGACCCGGTCACATTTTTCCGCTCAGGGCCCTTGACGGCGGCGTCCTGCGCCGGACCGGGCACACCGAGGCGGTCATCGACCTGTGCAAGCTGGCAGGGCTCACGCCCGTCGGGGCCCTGTGCGAGATCATGAACGAGGACGGGACGATGGCCCGCCGACCGCAACTCGAAGCTTTCGCCGCCGAGCACGGCCTGAAGATGATCACCGTCGCCGATCTTATCCGCTACCGGCGCCGCAACGAGCGACTTGTCGTCAGAGAGACTCAGGTCAAGCTGCCGACGCGGTTCGGCGAGTTCACGGGCTACGGGTATCGCAGCTTCGTCGATGACCGGACCCATATGGCGCTGGTTGTGGGCGACGTCGCGGGCAAGGAGAACGTGCTTGTCCGGGTCCACTCGGAGTGCCTCACCGGCGATGTCTTCCACTCGCTGCGCTGCGACTGCGGCGCACAGCTGGAAGAAGCGATGCGCCGGGTCCAGGAGGAGGGCGAGGGCGTCATCCTCTATATCGTGGGGCACGAGGGACGCGGCATCGGGCTCGGCAACAAACTGAAGGCCTACGAGCTGCAGGAGCAGGGCGCTGACACGGTGGAGGCCAACGCTGCGCTCGGCTTCGCACCCGACCTGCGCGATTACGGTATCGGCGCGCAGATACTGTGCGACCTAGGCCTGCACTCGATCCGGCTTATGACCAACAACCCGCGCAAGATCGTCGGACTGGAAGGGTACGGCCTCGAGATCACCGAGCAGGTGCCCTTGGAGATCGCAGCCTGCGAGACCAACGTGAAGTACCTCCAGACCAAGAAGGACAAGATGGCTCATACGCTCACGCTGGAGTCACCCGAGACGGAAGGGAAGCCCGCATGAACACCTACGAAGGTCACCTGGTAGCAACCGGCTTGAAGTTCGGAGTCGTCGTGGCGCGCTTCAACGAGCTGCTCAGTTCGCGGCTGCTGTCCGGCGCGCAGGACGCGCTCGTCCGTCACGGCGCAAGCGAAGGTGACATCGACGTCGCATGGGTCCCCGGAGCGTTCGAGATCCCGCTCGTGACCGGCAAGCTCGCCACATCGGGGCGCTACGACGCGGTCATCGCCCTCGGCGTGATCATCCGCGGAGGCACGCCCCACTTCGAGTACATCTCGGCCGAGGTGAGCAAAGGCGTCGCGAAGGTGGGCATGGACAGCGGCGTTCCGGTGCTGTTCGGCGTCATCACGGCCGACACCATCGACCAAGCGGTTGAGCGAGCCGGTACCAAGGCCGGCAACAAGGGCTGGGAGGCCGCCGAAGCCGCGATCGAGATGGCGAACCTCACCAAGGCGCTCGACCAGTAGCGGGCGCGCGAGCACAGCAGAGGCCCGGTCGCCGAGTTCTTCGGCGGTCGGGCCTCGTGCTTCGGGTTCAGCGGGTTCTCGCCACCCTGTGGCTGTCAACCATGGACCCTGTTCCCCGTAAAGGGCTCGCCTCGCGAGAGGCGGGCGCTCATCGTATCCGACGGACCGCTTCGCAACAATCGAACATGCGCTCGTTTCGACATGCGGCCCTTGCTCGGCGACTGAAGGCACGTCGCTGATACCAAGCGGTACGGCGGGCCGACGAGTGCGGCGTCACAGTGGTCTGCGAGACGACAGGCGAACTTGCCCCCGGGCCGGACGCGCGGTCTTGGCTCCGGCGCTACCCGCGGGCTGCAATCCCTATCTTGACAGTCAGGATTAGCTGGGTATCATTCAATCACTACCTATTCAGTCGTGATTTTCGACGGGAGGTGCACGCGGATGCGTCTGACGGCCAAGAGCGAGTACGGCGTCCTGGCGGCGATCGATCTGGCGTGCAACTACGGTGCGGGACCGGTGAGCGCCAGAGAGATCGCCGAGCGCCGGGGAATCCCGCCACGCTTCCTGGAGCAGCTGTTCGTGGCGCTGCGCCGAGCGGAGCTCGTGAGCGCCGTCAGGGGAGCCAAGGGCGGGTTCGTGCTCACGCGAGATCCCAACGAAGTCACCGTGCTCGACGTCGTGGAGGCGCTTGAGGGGCCTCTCGCGTCGAGTGTTTGCGATCAGACGCGCGAGGAGACGTGCGGCAAGAGCGCGACGTGCGCCGCGGCGCCCGTGTGGGCGAAGGCGACCAGCGCGCTGCGTGATGTATTCGCTTCGACATCGCTGGCATCACTGGCCGGAACGCAGGACACCTTCGACAAGCGCCAGAGCGCGCTCGACAGGTAGAGGAGACCACNNATGCTCCCGTTCTTCACGGAGCGCTTCGGCAACGCCAACTCCCTCTACGCTCTCGGGCGCGACGCGTACCGTGCGGTCGAGCAGGCGCGCGAGACGGTTGCTGTGGCGATCGGTGCCGCCAGTCCCGACGAGGTCATCTTCACGAGCGGCGGCACCGAGTCCGACAACGCGTCTCTCATCGGCATTCTCACCAAGGTGGCTCCCAACGGCGGCGCGCATCTCATCGTCTCGGCGTTCGAGCATCATGCGATCCTCGAGCCCGCTCACTACCTTGACAAGCAGGGCTACGACGTCACGATTCTCAAGCCGCGGGAGACTGGACACATCCACCCGGACGACCTGCGTGCCGCGATGCGCCCCGACACCAAGCTCGTCTCGGTCATGCACGCCAACAACGAGATCGGGACGATCAACCCGATCCGCGAGCTCGCGGCGATCGCGCATGAGGGTGGCGCACTCTTCCACACCGACGCGTCGCAGAGCGTCGGCAAGATACCCTTCGATGCGCAGGCTCTGGGAATCGACGCGGCGTCGTTCTCGAGCCACAAGATCTACGGGCCCAAGGGATTCGGCGCGATGTACCTCAAGAAGCGCACGCCGTTCAATGCGTTCCAGCGAGGCGGCGGGCAGGAGTTCAAGAAGCGCTCGGGTACGCAGAACACTCCGGGAGCGGCCGGGTTCGCCAAGGCGCTCGAGCTGATGCTCGCGGACCAGGAGGCCGAGATCGTGCGGCTGAGCGGTCTGCGCGATCGGATCATCGAAGGCGTGACCTCGACGCTTGAGAACACGCAGGCAACCACGGTCGCGGAGCCTCGTCTTCCCAACATCGCCTCGTTGCTCATCAACGGCGTCGAGGGCGAGGCGATGCTCCT
>PMJR01000041.1 GCA_003158475.1 Ignavibacteriota bacterium
TTCCCCCACGCAGTACAGGTTGCAGAGGTGCCACAGTACACCCGGTTTCGGGACGCACTGGTTCTTCTCCCAGCGCTCGACTCCCACCCAGGTGTAACCTATCATTGAACCGACTTCCTTGAGCGTGTACCCTGCGGATATTCTGGCCGCCCGCAGCCTGTCTCCAAATGTGCGAACATGCGACCTCTCCTCGATGATGCGATCGACGGCCTTCTCGATTTCAAGCGCCTTTGCCCGCGAGAGTACCGTCCTGTAATGGATGATTTGCCAGGCATATTGCCTGGAAACCCCGAGATTCTGCGCCAGATACGAGAGCGTGAGCCCCCACGGCTTCATTTTCTTGACGATCCTCTGCACCACTTCATCCACTTCCGGTACTCTCCTCATCGCGGCCATCGCTCCTTCATCTGCACTTCGGCACTCGCTCTTTAAGCACGCGCCGTTTGGTCCCGCCCCAATTGATAGTTATACGTTGATTCATGACAGAAGTTGGGAATGGACATATTACCTTTATGTAAAATTTACAGGTTATTCTTACCCCGGTTCTTTCTACAAAATGTTCCTGAATGCTGTTAATCATGTCAGTAAAGCGGGAAAACGCGCCCCTTCTGTGCCCGAATGTCGTGGTATGCTTTTTGCGGTAACCCGCTGTGTTGAAACGTTTTCGGCCACCAAAATGATTCGACGGGGGAAACCTGATGGGACTTGGACAAACAATGATGTCAGTATTGGCGATGGGGATGCTTGCCACCGTCTTGTTGACAGTCAACACGAATTCCGGGGACTGCAATCAAGCCGTCCAGATGTCCGAGTACCGCATCATGGCGGCCTCGCTGGCCACCTCCACGCTTGAACGGGCGACCGGTCTCGCGTTCGATGAGGCCACGGTCTCGAGCGATGTCCCGGGTGTGTCTTCCTTGACTGCCGCGAACGCCCTGGGGGTGGAAACCGGTGAAACGGACTCACTCGAAAATACATTCGACGACTTTGACGACTACGCCCACTTTCACAAGATGGTCAAGGGTGATACGGTCTTCTTCCGTTCCGCTGATTTTTATGTCTGGTCATGGGTTGATTATGTGACGATTTTGGGGGACTCCGTGAGTCATGCGACCACGCAGACGTACAACAAGCGGATCATGGTGTATGTCACGAGTCCCTACATGAATGATACGCTCCGGTATTCCACACTGTACAGTTACTGGTATTTCCGTTAACCCGGCAAAGGAAGCGCGACGATGGGACTTCAAACAGTCATAGACCTGATCGGATCGACGGTAATATTCGGCTGGCTCTTTCTGATCACGATCACCGCCAACGGTGCAAACAAGGAAGACTTCCAGACGAACCAGGGGGAACTCCTGTGCCAGCAGAACCTGGTCGAGTTGACGAAGCTGCTGGAGTATGACTTCCGGAAGATCGGCTTCTGCAAGGAACCGAACCGGCTGCCGAATCCCACGCTGGCCATTCTCCTTGCCGATAGCACGAGGATCAAGTTCCTCACGGACCTGGATCTCGACGGGAGCGGACCGGATGGGTTTCCGGATTCGCTCTACTACTATCTCGGCCCTCCCGGCGTGGCCGGTGCGGGAAACAATCCCCGGGTCTGCATTCTCTACCGGGTTGTCAACGATCAGCCTGCGGCCGGGTCAAACCTTGGTGTGACCAATTTTAAGCTCACGTATTACGACAGGTTTAACAACGTGATCCCTGTCCCCGTCTCGCAGGCAAATCTTCAGTCCATTTTTTCGATCCAGATCTCGATGAGCGTGGAGAACACGATCGCGAGCGCGCTCGCCGAAACTTCTCCGCAGAACACCCAGTACCAGTCCGCATTCTGGCAGCAGCGGCGGCTTTCATCGAGAAATTATCAAAATCGCTAAGGGGGGGGTATGGGCAAGCAGGCGCTCTTGATGGTCATCGGGTACAGTCTCATTTTCCTCATGAGCGGCGCGATGATGTCGAACGGCACCGTCGACGCGTTCAACAACGCGATGAACTACTACGAGGGGAACATCGTTCGCGATATCGCGATCTCCGGGGCGAACATGGGGGCGAATTACATATTCGTCAACAGGCCGCTCATGAACAGCAACCCCTGGTGGAACGGCTGGGTCACGCCGATCAAGCTGAACGGCGGGACGTTCACGGTGACGATGGATTCGGTTCAGGACAACTACGGCAACTGGGGACGCATCAGGATGACGACAACGGCCCACTACGGTGACAGTACGTGTGTCGTGACGGTGCTTTTTCACCCCAGCCAGTTCTCGAAGTTTTGCATGTATGCGGGTGCGATGACCGGGGTCTATTTCGAACCATCGGACTCCGTCTTCGGTCCCTGCCACATCGAAAGCACCTTGAATTACGGAAATCCCTCCGGCGGTACCATGGCGGGTGGCGCCTACTTCGGGGGGAAGGTCACGACGAAGAGCGGCATAGCCGCGCTCACGAATCCCGCGATGCTCCCCACGTTCGCGCAGGGTCGTGAGGACGGCGTCAGCATCCCCCTCTCGCTCAACACTGCGCAGTTGGTGACGGAAGCCGCCGGGAACCTCTTCAGCGGGGGAGAGCTCTGGGTAACGTTGAAGGATGACAGCGTTGCATGGAAGAGGTCGAAGACCGGTGCAGTGACGACCCAGGCAATCTCTCAGATCGCACCGAACGGTGTGCTCGCCATCGACAAGGGGACACTCTATATTCAGGGAGAAGTGAGCACCAGGCTGACAGTCGCCTCACTCCGGACATCGGGTTCGACAGGCGGGACCGTCATCGTCAAAGACAATGTTACGTACAAGACCGATCCCCGTGTCGATCCGCTCTGCCATGCCATGCTCGGAGTGGTGGGATACGGCTCGATCAGCATCGACACGACCGCAGCACATAACAATTTTACGGTTCAGGGCTCTATGTACTCCCAGACGGACGGGATCCAGGTGGTGAACTACAACACCAGGCCCCGCGGAAACCTGTATGTCCTGGGGGGGTGGATCGGCACGCAAATATACGCGACATCAAATGGGACAACGGCCGGCTTGCCCGTAAACGTGACATACGATGAACGGTTCCGCGTTGATGCACCACCCTACTTCCCGGGGACGAACGGGTATGAGATTCTTGCATGGTATGAATGATCTTCGCGCGGTCCGGTGACGGGCTCACGTGGGGGGGCTGGCAGGCAAGTGCTGTCAGCCCCTCCGTTTTTTCCCTAGGGAAGAGCGCAAAGCCCGCCATGGGCTGGCCTGAAGTGAAAGCCCGACGTAAGCGGATCTAATAAAGAACCCGCCTGCGGCGGGTCAGGTGTGGACGCTGTAGGGTTCGAACCTACGACCTCCGCCTTGTAAGGGCGGCGCTCTGAACCAGCTGAGCTAAGCGTCCGTTTGTCCCGCAAGATACCGAATTTCATCACCCGGTGCAATTCTCCGGTCGAATCCGCATATTGCCTCACGATCCCCCCCCCACATTACCCTGCAATGGACCCGCTCCCCATCGAGGAATCACTTCCGCGCCTTCTTTCAGAACTGGAGGATTCGCGCCCCGTGGTACTGAGCGCTCCCCCGGGTGCCGGAAAAACCACACGCGTTCCACTTGCGCTCCTCGATACCGCCTGGATGGCCGGGAAAAAGCTTCTCATGCTCGAACCCCGCAGACTGGCCGCCCGGCGCGCCGCATCGTACATGGCGTCGCAACTCGGAGAGAATGTGGGGGAAACCGTCGGCTACAGGATCAGGGGGGAATACGTGGCAGGGAGGAACACGCGCATCGAGGTCGTGACGGAGGGGATCCTCACCCGTCTCCTCCACTCCAGCCCCGATCTCCCCGGGGTGGCGCTTGTCATTTTCGACGAGTTTCACGAGCGGAGCATTCACGCCGATCTCGGCCTCGCATTGACGCTTGATGTTCGTGACCACCTCCGCAGGGATCTCCGATTACTCGTCATGTCGGCAACTCTCGACGGGGTCTCCCTCGCCCGTGTGCTGGGGGATGTGCCCGTCGTCGTCGGTGCGGGGCGGAGCTATCCCGTGGAAACACGCTATCTTGCGCATCATTATAGGGGTGTCATTGAACGGGAGACAGCGCGGATCATCCGCCGTGCTCTCGGCGAAACCGAGGGGGACATTCTCGTCTTTCTGCCGGGCGTTCGGGAAATCCGTCGTGCCGGGATAATGCTCGGGGAAGGGGGGCTCCCCGATGACGTCGTCGTTCACACCCTCTTCGGTGACGCGGACCCGGAGACACAGCGTGTCGCCCTGGGTCCCGTTGCGCCGGGAAAACGGAAGATCCTCCTTTCGACGAGCATTGCCGAAACCAGCCTGACGATCGACGGAGTCCGGGTTGTCGTCGACTCCGGTCTCTCCCGCGTTCCGCGGTTTGATCCTAAACGGGGGATGTCGGGACTGGAAACGGTTCCCGTGTCCCTTGCCTCCGCTGACCAGAGGCGGGGCCGGGCGGGTCGCCAGGCTCCGGGAACCTGCTACCGGGTCTGGACGGAGGATCAGCATCGGTCACTGACTCCCTTTTCCACGCCTGAAATACTTGTGGCCGACCTTGCCCCGCTGGCGCTTGACATCGCACGTTGGGGCGGAGGAGACGGGCTCCGTTTCATCGATCCACCCCCCGCGTCCCACCTCTCACAGGCCCGCTCGATGCTTCTGTTGCTCGGAGCGCTTGATGACAGGGGCGCCCTCACCTCCCATGGGAAGGCGATGGCCGATCTCCCGATCCACCCGAGACTTGCTCATATGATTCTTCGCGGCAAAGACCTGTCACTCGGTCTCCTCTCCTGTGAGCTCGGCGCGCTCCTCGAGGAGCGGGACATACTCCATGGTCCTGCGAGAAACGATGTCGATATCGCCTCACGGTTGCAGGCGCTCCAGACGGGAGCCGGCGTAGGACACGCTCTTCGAATTCGTTTGAACGCAGAAGCGCGCCGTCTGCAGAAGCTGGCGGGTGCGGAGGGGGACTCTCAAGACCTTTCCCGGCTCGGCCTGCTCGTTGCATTTGCATACCCCGAGCGTGTCGCCCGCCGCAGGGGGGAGGGCCCGGGAAGATACCTCATGGTGAACGGCGCGGGTGCAGTCCTGCCGGAGGGGAGTTTGCTGACGAGGGAAGAGTTTCTCGCAGTGGCGGACGTGGACGGGATCGGTACAGACGTCAGGGTTTTCCTCGCTGCACCCCTTCACAGGGAAGACCTTGTCGAGGCGTTCCATGAGAGGATCGTGGAAGAGGAACAGGTCTTCTGGGACAAGGCGGATGAATCCGTTGTGGCCCGGCAGGTCCGTCGGCTCGGGGCGATCACGGTGGAGGAGCGGGCTTCGGTCCCGCGTGGTGAGGCTGTTCGTGAGGCCATGGTGGAAGGAATCAGACTGATGGGGCTCGCGGTTCTTCCGTGGGGAAAGGAACCGGAATCGGTGAAGAGCCGGGGCGAATGGCTTCGCGTGCGCGGACTGGCTCCGGCGGACTGGCCGGACCTGAGCGATACACATCTCATGGCAACGCTCCCCGGCTGGCTCGGCCCATTTCTCGACGGCATCACGCGAAGGTCACACCTCGGGAAGCTGAACATGGAATCCGTCCTTCGCGTCCTCTTCACCGTGCGAGGGTGGAATGAACTTTCACGGCTTGCACCGGAGACGATCACCGTCCCGACCGGGTCGAGGATCCGGCTCGACTACACGGCCGGAGACTTGCCCGTGCTCTCGGTGCGGCTGCAGGAGATGTTCGGGCAAACAGACACGCCGGTGATTGCCGGAGGTCGCGTGAGCGTCCTGATTCATCTTCTCTCCCCCGCGGGAAGACCGCTCGCCGTCACACAGGATCTGAGAAGTTTCTGGTCGAATGCCTATCGGGAGGTGCGGAAGGAGATGCGCGGGAGGTACCCCCGGCACGTCTGGCCGGAGGATCCTCTCGGTGCGAAGCCCACACGGAGGACGAAAAGATCCACACGCCGGGGCTGAAAGTCCCGCCCTCTATTGAAATTTGATCGCAATTCAGTATCTTGGGCATCAACGCCCGTCTGATGACATTCAACCATAAGAGGCGATAATGGGATTGTTCGGAGATATTCTGGGTACGCTCGCAGGAGGGAGCGCAACTCCTGGCGGTACGGAAGGTCAGATCATGAGGGCCGTCGCGGGAATGCTCTCGGACAAGCAGTCCGGTGGCCTCGCCGGACTGGTGACCAATTTCCAGAAGAATGGACTTGGTGACGTCGTCTCTTCCTGGATCGGCACGGGCAAGAACCTCCCGATTTCGGCGGACCAGATACAGCGGGTGTTCGGCAACCAGCAGGTCAGCCAGATTGCGCAGAAGGTCGGAATCGACCCCGAGAAAGTCACAACGACACTTGCGAGTGTTCTCCCCGGGCTGGTGGATAAGCTTACGCCGAACGGGAAACTCCCGAGCGAAGATGTTCTCCTGGAGGGAATAAACCTCCTCAAGAAGAAGCTGGGTCGTTAAGCTTGCTCCTGCTGTAAGAACTGTTCTACGCCCCGCCCCGCGGGGCTTTGCTTTTCTAGAATTGTTACAATTTCGTGACAACCGCCGGTCAGACCTGCACAACCTCACGTCGCTGAAAGAGAAGGCTGAGAGAAAAATCACCCCAACTTCGGCGGGGGTTCCATGACCCGTTCGCAGGCGTCCTGCAACTCGAAGAGTATCGGGACCAATGAATCGATTCTGGTCTTGGTGAGAATCAGGTGCACGACCTGGTTCGGGCTCAGAAAGACCATGTTCCCGCCCCGCCCCCGAAGAGCCTTCACGACCCGGACGAGAGCCCCGATCCCGATCGATGACATGAAGTCAACTTTCGCAAGATCCATGACCACGAATGTCCTGTCCGATGTCGTGAGATGGGTCAGCTGTGGCTCAAGCGCCGCGGTCCCCTCAATATCCAGCGTTCCCTCCAGCATCACGTGTATGATTCCCCCCTCGAGTTGCTCCTGTTTCAGTGTCATGCGCCTGACCCCGTGGTGTTGGTGCGGCAATTGCGGTTGTCTGTGAACTCGTGATACAAAATATAGAACGGGCGGCCTGGCATTGCAAGGAGAGGGGAGATATTTAACAATTTGGTAACAGCCTGGACTGAGCGGCTCACCCGAATGCGGGTTACCGTTGCCGTGCCCGTTCGAGGAAGTCCCGTACCGCCGGAAAAAACTGCGCGGGCGCCTCGATGAAAGGAAAATGTCCGCAGTTCTTCATGACGACATACCGGGAGCCGGCTATGTGGCTATGGATCCGCTCATTCGCCTCGGGGGGCGCCGGGTCATAGTCGCTGCCGATGATCAGGACCGGGCACGTGATCGTCTCGAGCCGGCTCAGCACGTCATAGGCCTGAAGCTGAGGGTCTTTCGCGAAGTACTGGACCAGCTTGCTTCTGGCCCCGTAGTCCGGACCAAAGGTCAATGTGAGCTCATCCGCCTTTTTTGGATCGCGGAATGAACCTCTGAAGAGAAGTCTGAAGAAATTCTGCATCGCAGCAGGATCGCGGCGCTTGAACCCGGGGGTCTGTGCCAGTGACGCCTGTGCGATGCTGTCCTCGCGTGATGTCCTCTCTCCGATGATTTTGAATGATGCGGATCGGAGCTCGGACGTGGGGGGCGTGCTGTTGACGAGTATCAGGGAGTTGAGCCGGTCCCCGTGTTTGATTGCGTAGAACATGGCAAGCAATCCCCCCCAGGAGTGCCCCATCAGGTTCATCGTATTCAGGTTGTACGCGTCTCGCACCCTGTCGATGTCCTCGACGAGCGCGTCGAGTGTCATCGCAGTGGAATCCACACGGGGTGACGATTTGCCGGATCCTCTCTGATCGAAGAAAATAAGCTCGTAAGTGTCCGCGAGCTTCTCCATCTGGGGGAGGAAATATGAATGATCGAGACCCGGCCCGCCGTGGAGGATCATCAGGGGGATCCCTGTACCGATGCTCTTGCAGAAGAGGTGGGTCCCGTTGATGAGGCGCAGCCCCTCCACGACGAGGGGTGCCTTGTCGTCCTGGGCCGGCGCAACGAGAGTCGCGGGGAGCGACAGGAGCATCCCCGACAGAACTGTGATCCATATGAGTCGCGTAATTCTCGGCAAATTGTTCTCAGGTGATCAAGGAAAGCCCGGAGGGCGCTGACGCATTAGGAAGATAACGCTCCGGCACCTCATAACAAAACAGGAACGGTCTCCGTCGGCCTCGAGTTCCCCCTCCTGCCGCCGTCCGGTTTGTGTTTCATCCGTGTTTTTGACAGATTGCCTTCACTCGCCACTGAGGCGGTCTCTCTTGAGTGTGAATGTGAATCCCGTGGTCCCGTCCTCCCCCATGTTCATCACGTGGGCATTGATGTTCCTGGCGCAATTCTCGCTGGCACAGGTTCCGGAGGGAGCTGACTCTATGGCGCACGCGCTGAAGCCCCCCTACCTGAACAAGGTGGGTGCCCGCGGACGCATAACGATATGGGTGGTGGACGGGACGTACGTCCGCACGCAGATCGACGAAGAATTTACAAACTTCGGACAGCACTATGCGTTCAAGTTCATCCCCGAAAACGAATTCTGGATCGACAGGGAGGGGAAACCGGACGAGGTGCCGTTTTTCATCGACCATCTGCTGGTCGAGCATCGGCTCATGGCAAAGGGGATGCCGTACGACAACGCGCTTGAAGCGGCGGACAAGGCCGAGCAGAAGGAAAGAAAAAGGTCGGGTGACGTCGACAGCCTGACGAGAGGCGGAAGTCTGCCGGATCCGACCAGGGTGCATGTGACCCTCTGGAAACATCTCACCTCCGGCGTCAGCGTATGGATTGTCAACGGGCGGCTGGTCCGGAGCGTGTTCGACATTGATTTCACGGAAGGGGGGCACGATCACGTCTACGAATTCGTCCCGGAAAACGAAGTCTGGATTGATAACGACCTGGAGGACGCCGAGCGTCCATACGTTCTCTTGCACGAGCTGCACGAACGAAACCTGATGGCGAAGGGCTGGGACTACGACCACGCACACGAGGATTCAAGCAAGCTTGAATACCACTGCAGGCATAATCCCGATGAACTCCATCCTGCTCTCGCAAAAGAGGGGTGGGAATAGTACGCAGACTCATTCCGCCTCCCCGGACCCCAAGATATCGTTTTCCGTCTCTCGTCTCGTTGTTATTCCCTGAGGAAGTGCGGCATCTGATCCGGTATCGGGACCGAGATCTCCACAAATCCGCGGTACTTTCCATCCTCGAACCAGGGTGACTGGAATACGAGCTTCTTTGTCCCCCCTTTCTCGATCGTGTAGCAATTGGGGGATCCTGAAGCCAGCAAAGCCGCCACCTTCTCGCGGGCCACCCCCGGGTGGCAATCGTACAGGTTCTTACCGATCAATTCGACCCCCCCGTCCTTTGCGAACGTCGACGAGGAGCGGTCATTCATCTCCAGTATGAT
>PMJR01000034.1 GCA_003158475.1 Ignavibacteriota bacterium
TTGAGCTACTCACGTATCGCTCCCTGGTTCGCGGAGCACGCAACCTCACAGCCGGAGCGCAAAGGAAAGAATCCAGAATCTGTCCCGAAATGTGAAGACGCAGTGGCGCGGTTCCCGCCTGCCGGCCAGAGCGCCGGACCGGTCCCTCCCGCCTACCGCGTTTCCTTGTGGGTCGTGTGCTTGCCGCAGTGCCTGCAGAACTTCTTGTACTCGACCCGACCGGTCTGCTTCTTCTTGTTCTTGGTGGTCGAGTAATTGCGTCTCTTGCAGTCGATGCATTCCAACGTGATGATGTCTCGCACGGCGTCGCCTTACGGTTCTGTGATGTCTGTTCTATCCGTTTCTCTGCTGAGCTTGCGACCGGGATTGAACCGGTGACCTCTTCCTTACCAAGGAAGTGCTCTACCAACTGAGCTACGCAAGCGGAGATGAGAACAATTGAAAATGGAAAATTGAAAATCGAGAAAACAAACACCCAGCACACCAGAGCGGGAGACGGGACTCGAACCCGCGACCAACAGCTTGGAAGGCTGTGACTCTACCAACTGAGTTACTCCCGCAACAATCCACATTGCACGAACCCTTCCTGCCGGATGACACTCGACAGATTTCGCTCGGAGGTGGGCAGGGGAGGATTCGAACCTCCGAAGGTGCGAGACCGACAGATTTACAGTCTGTTGCGTTTGACCGCTTCGCTACCTGCCCGACAGGACTCATGGAGACCCAATACCTGCGCCGGGCCCGGACATAGTTGTTTTAGAGAGCTGGCGATGGGACTCGAACCCGCAACCTGCTGATTACAAATCAGCTGCTCTACCAATTGAGCTACGCCAGCAGGCAAAACCATACGCCCCCCGTCGCCTCTCGCATCAGTGGCGGGTAATCATTGAGCCTGCAATGGGTTAGGATTTGAGAGCTGAGCATACTAATATAACAAATTGCAGTTCAGAGTCAACACTAAACCGATTCCCTGGGCGTCCTTGGGCGTTTTCCGGGGTCGATTCAGTGCGGAAGAAGGGCCGCCAGCCGGAGGCTCCTGGGGGAGGCAGGTTCATAAAAATTGGCGTTTTCAAGACATTTTCTGGCCTCTTGGGCGTCATGGAAATTCGCAAGGAAATACTCTCCCCTCGAAAGAAAGGCATCCGCGTAGAGCCGGTGTATCATATCCTCCAGCCTTCCCCTCCGGGGGAATGCGCGGAACCTGAATTGAGGGAAGGGGGAAGGGATCTCCCCCCTGCCGGCGGAAAGGCGGAACGCGAGCCCCTCCGGCAGCCTGGCAAGCCCCGGCGTGAAGGCGGGCTCGATTTCCCCCGTGACGTACACCGGGTGCGAGGTCATGCTGTGACGAATGAACGACTCAATCATTCCGACATATTTCGCCTGGATCTGGGCGGGATCATATGGCAGGCCGTGCTCAAAGAGGTCCACCTGGGCGAGGAAGGCGTTCACCTCGAGCCTCGAAGATGCGATGAGCCACGGCCGGCGATGTTCCAGTTCCTTCAGGTACCAGGAGCGCCTGAGAAGTTCTTTGTCGATCACCGTGACGTCAGGACGAAAGTGTCCCACGATCTGATAGTAATATGACGCCGACACCCAGTAATCCCACTGGTAGGAAATGACAACGGCATCCGGCCTGAGGGAGGAGAACATATTTGTCGTATAGTCCTCGACGAGGTGATCGTCGCTCTCGTCGGCATCACGGAAATGCGCCAGGACCGGTATGACGCAGATCGCGAGAAGCGCCAGGGGAACCAGATTCCCTCTCCGGGGGAACCGGGCGGACGCCAGCGCCGCCGCCGCCGAAAGACCGACAGCCGCGGTCATTCCCACGCAGACGTACGAGAGGAGGAAATATGAATCTATGTCGTGGATGTCGTAGTTCGCCGCATAGGCGATGCACACGAGGAACAGCAGAGTCACACCGAACGCAACGCGCCGGTTCCCCCGCCAGAGCGCAAATGTTCCCGCGATCGAGAGGAGAAGTCCCACGTAGGCGAACTCGAACGGGAGGTCCCGGATGAAATATGAGATCTGTCTCCCCACGACATCCATGGAAGAGAACATCCAGACCTGGTACTGTTTCCCGGTGAAGTGCCAGAGGAAACGTTCCATGTTGACTGCATATCCCCAGTTGAGGATCGGATCCCGGGATGCGCGGAGAGGGACGTAGAGATACAGTGAGAGGCCCGCCAGGAAAGGAAGCGACATTCTCATAAGCCGGTTCCACGACCCGCGCGAGCCCCCGTGACGGGTGAAGTAAAGGTAGAGCAAGCCGGGCGCAAGGAGAACCGTGGTCATGTGATTCGTAAACGCGAGTCCTACGGTGTAGGCGAACATGTACCAGTGCCTTTCGCCCGGGGCCTCCCCCGGCAAAGGAAAACCCGACCGCAGGAATTGGAGAAGTACGAGAGAGACCAGAAGGAGGTGCAGGGGGTAGACCTCCACCTGGAGGGCCTGGGACCAGTACGTCGCCGAAAATGCGAGCATGAGCGCCCCGCCGCACGCGGAGACTGTCGGGAATGAACCGGCGGACGGCTTCCTTCCGGAGAGGAGTATGACCCGCCGGAACACGAGGACCAGAATCCCCGAGGCGGCCGAACAGAAGAGCGCCGCCATGAGGTTCAGCCGGGCGATTTCTGCGTGCGCCACCGGGAGACGGGAGAACACCCACCCCAGGAGCGTGTAGAACGGATACCCCGTCGGGTGGGCGATACCGAGCGTGCAAGCGACAGTGGAGAGTTCGCCGCTGTCAATGAACCCGACGCCCGGGGCAACGGTGATGCTGTAGACCGCAAATGCCGCGAGGCCGGTGAGGAAGGCCGCGGTCCCCGGCCGTTTCAGGCGTATCTTCACTCTGAAAGCCCCCCCCCGGGTTCGGGAGTCGCATGTTCCAGGAAAGCCGCGATCCCGAGAAACTCCTGCCTGACTCGTTTCATGGTTGCGGCCACACGCGATTCCAGGGCCGTCCCCGAAGAGCCGTCATAGAGGCGGGCCAGGCGCTGGAGCTTCTCCCCCTCGGGGAGAACCCATCCCCTGTCTTCGAGGCCGATACGCAGGAGCAGCTCGAGCCTCCGGTACATCGCATAAGCGGATGCGAGAAATGCCGGTTCGCCCCCCATTCCGGGAGGCAACCAGGCCTGCTTCAGGATCGCACTCACCCTTTCCCCCCTGATCTCCGGTCTCGATCCCCCCCATCTCAGCTGGATCATCTGCACGATGAATTCCACGTCGGCCATCCCTCCGGGACCATGTTTGAGATCGATGAAGCTCCGCCTGCGGGTTTTGGTTCGCGTTTCCATCGCGCGGCGCATCGCGACGATCTTCTCCGCCCAACCGGGCGGAAGGGGGGTGTCGTACACCCATGAGGAGACGAAGGCCGCCACGTATCCCCCTACCGCGCGGTCTCCCGCCACGAACCGAAGCCGCGTCAACGACTGACGTTCCCAGAGAGACGCGCGCGTGGCGAGGTATTTCGCGTACGGAGCCGCCTGCACCACAAGCGGCGCGCTCTTCCCTTCCGGCCGGAGCCGCACGTCTGCCTCGTACAGCCTCTGGCCCGAAGAGGAAGCGGTTATTCCCCCCAGAATCCGTTCCGCCGTCTGCTCCTGTGCGGGTCGTGCGGAGTCTCCGGCATCCCCCGCAACGAAGAGAAGATCAAGGTCGGCATCAAACCCCAGCTCTTCCGTGCCGAATTTCCCGAGCGCGAATACCGCCAGTGAAGGAAAGGACTTCTTTCCTCTCCGTCGCACGGCGGCGTGCGATGCAATCACGACGGCGGAAGCGATGGCGGAGATTTCCCCCGTCAGCGCGTCGAAGTCGGTGAACCCGAGGAGATGCCGCACCCCCGCCATCAGCTCATGACGTAACTTGAAACCGGCCACATCGCGCAAGCCCGGGGGACTCAGATCACGGGAAGAGGCACCACCCTCCTGCTCTGAGGATATCATTTCCAGGAGCAGCGGTTGCCTCCCGAGTTCGCGTGCAAAGCGGGGGCTGACGGCGCATATCGTGAGTATGAACTTCCTGAAGCCGGGATCGCCTAGCTGAAGGCTGAAGAGCTGAGGGACCGGCTGCGCCGTCGCCAGGAGAGTGACCGATGTAAGGGTGACGTCGGGATCCGGTGTCGCCACGATCCCGTCGAAAAGCACGGGAGCAACGGAGGCGAATGCCTCCCTGGCGCGCGCATCAGGTCCGGGCATCCCGGCCGGCGCTCCCCAGCGGGAGAGGAGTCTGATGTTGTGCGCCGCACTTTGTACATCGTGAAACCCCATTCCACGTACGGCACGGTCCACCGATCGTTCATCCAGCCCGCCGCCGAGAAGAGCCTGTATGCCGACGCCGGCAGTTTCGCCGTCCCCCCCCAGGACCTGTTCGAATATCTTCCTGACAGCCCCGAGATTCGCATCAAGTGCACGGCGCAGTTCGGCCCCTCCGGAGAATCCCGTCCTTCTCGCAAGGACCTCGAACGCGCGCCCCTCGCGGGGGAGCGTGTGCGATTGTGTGTTGAGCATCATCTGAAGCCTGTGTTCGATTGTCCGATAGAGCGTGTAGGCCTCACGCAGCGTCTCATGTTCCTCATGCGTGAGGAGGCGATGCTCTTTGAGGGCGACGAGCGCCCTGAGCGTGTTGGATTCCCGTAGTGCCGCGATGCTCCCCCCGTTGATGAGCTGGAGGGTCTGCGCAACGAATTCGATGTCACGAATACCGCCGGCCATGAGCTTGATGTTCGGCTCATCGGCAACCTTCGCTTCGATCCGGGACTTGATCCGCGCCACAGACGATGCAGGGTGTTCGTACAACGTGCGGGGATAGACGAACGGTTCGAGTTTCCGGAGGAATTCTCCCCCGAACCCTGTGTCGCCTGCGACCGGGCGGGCTTTGATGAGCATCTGGCGCTCCCAGAGCTCTCCGCGTGACTCATAGTGCGCGAGGTAGGCTTCCATCGAGAGAGCAAGCGCACCTGCTCCCGCGTTCGGCCGGAGCCGGGTGTCCACCCTGTACAGCTGTCCTTCGCTGGAAGGCTGAGAGAGATTCCGGACAAGGCGCTCGGAAAGCCTGTTGAAGTAGGCATCGACCCCGGCGGTCAGAGACCCGGCGACTTCGGGCCGGTCGGCGTAGACGAATATTATGTCGATGTCGGAACTGTAGTTCAGCTCATTCCCTCCGAATTTCCCCAGTCCTATGACGCAGAATGCCTCCGAGGGATGTCCCTGGCCCGATTCCCCCATCTGGCCGACGGCGATCCGGAGAGCTGCATCCACAACCGCACCTGCGAGCACCGAGAGCTGGGCCGTGGCCGAGGGGAGATCGGCATACCCCAGTATGTCCTGCGCGCCGATCCGGAGAAGCTCCCTGCGGTGGAGGCGCTTGAGGGCATCAAGGCGCTTTTCCGGTCGTTGGAACGCGTCCAGAACACGTTCGACTTCGGGGCGCAGGTGGGCCGCGGTGACAGGGGTCGTGAGGGCGTCGGTGGAGGTGAGCCACCGGAACAGGCCGGGCTCACGTACCAGCACATCGGCAAAATACTGTGAGTAACCGAAAAGGCTGAACAGGAGATCGGCGTATGCCGGATACTGCAGGAGGTCGTTGAAGAGCGTTGCCCCCCCGAACGCGGTACCGACGAACCGGAGGAAACCCGTAAGGGCCAGATCCGGGTCCGTGGACGATTTCAATCCCCGCAGAAGCGCCGCCGAAAAATCGGGGAGTGCAAACCGGCTCCCCGAGCGGATGAACATCTCGTGAAGCAACTGTATGCCCCGGTCCGCGCCGGAGGGATTGAAGAAGAGATCCCGGGGAAAATCACGTTCGATCATGCGCAATAGTACGAAAAAAACGGCGGAATCTCCATTTCCCCCCACACCGCGGATCCGGAAAGCGGTTGCTTTTCCCTCAGGCCGTCGCTATATTTTCGCGGAACCAACGCGGCTCTCCATCCACCGTTCTTGACGGTCTCCCATGATCAAACTCATCGCCCTGTTCCGGAACTCCTCCGAACCCGCAGAATTCGACAAACACTACTTCGAAGTTCACATCCCCCTGGTCCGCAAATACCCCGGGCTCCGGAAGCTCGAGGTAACGCGCGTGACCGGGGCCCCCATAGGCGAAGCGAAATTCCACCTCATGGCGGAAATGTATTTCGACACCAAGGATGCGATGGATGCGGCCCTTGCCTCGACCGAAGGGAAGGCCGTCACGCGCGATATTATGAGTTTTGCGGCCGATGTCATTACGGTCTTCCACGGCGAAGCCGACTGATCCCGTCACAGCGACGCGCCATGTCCACCACACGCCAGGGACACGCATGAGCGCCTACAGGGGAAAACCCGCCTCGGAGTTCCGCTTTAGGAACATCAAATACGAAAAAGGGGATTGGCGGGCGACCGTCACGATAAACCGCCCCGCCGTATACAACTGCCTGGACATCGCGACGCTCCGCGAGTTGGGGGGGGCATTCGAGGACGCCGCATGGGATGACAGGGTCGCCGTCCTTGTGATCACCGGTGCAGGGAACAGGGCGTTTTGCACAGGGGCGGACATGAAAGAATGGAACAGGGATTTCCTGCGGAAGCCGGGGGATTTCTACAAATGGATGGGCGTCTTCATCGAAACATTCGACCGGCTGCGCAACCTCGGGAAACCGACGATCGCCCGGCTGAACGGGATGGTGGTGGGGGGCGGGAACGAACTCCAGATGTCGTGCGATCTCGCCGTCGCCGCGGATGACGTCGTCATCCGGCACGCCGGCACGTCGCGCGGAAGCGTCCCCGCGGCCGGAGCCACGCAATGGCTCCCCCTCATCGTCGGAGACCGGCGCGCAAGGGAGATCCTGCTCCTGAACGAGGCAATCCCGGCGCGGAAGGCGCTTGCATGGGGTCTGGTAAACCAAGTTGTCCCCCGCAAAAGGCTCGACCGGGCCGTGGACGCGCTTGCGGAGAAACTTGTTGACAAGCTTCCCGAGTGCACCCGCTACACGAAGCAACAACTGAATTTCTGGCGTGACTTCTCCTGGGCGATGACGATAGGTCATGCGCGGGACTGGCTGACCATCCACACGGGCGCAGAGGAGATCGTGGAGGGGATCCGCGCATTCAACGAGAAACGGGAGATCGACTACCGGAAACTGAGATCCAGGATGGCCAACGACGACAGGGGGCACTGACGGACCATGACGAGAGTCGCATGCGGCCTTCTGTTCCTCGTTCCCGCATTCCTGACCGGCTGTTCGGCATCCGGCCCTTCCTTCCAGCTCTGGGAGGAGACCGGGGGGCCGTATGCCCGGAACATCAGCGCCGTCCTCCCGGACAACAGGATCGCGGGGACCCTTTATGCATCCGCCGGCAGCGGCGAAATCGCCGTCTCGACATCGAACGGGAGATCATGGGCGCATGCGGCCCCGATCCCGGGAGGTCCGGAGGTCCACCAGCTGATTCAGGACCCGGAGAGTCCCGATCGACTTTTCGCCGCGACCGAGGCCGGAGCATTCGTTTCACCCGACAGGGCCAGATCGTGGACACCACTGCTGGTGGGCCCGGCCGGGACGGGCGTGCGGGTCATGGCGATAGACCCCTGGTCCCCGTCAACAGTCTATGCGGGGACTGAGGGGAAAGGCTTCTTCAAATCGTCGGACGGCGGGAGGACGTGGAATGAAATCAACGCTTCTCCGGATCTCCTCCTCTCCGGCGCCGATGTGTATGACATCGGCATCGATGTCACGAAACCGGACATCGTGTTCGCGGCTGTCTCACAGTACGGCATCATCCGCACCACGGACAGGGGAGCCGGGTGGAAGGGGCTGACGCCGGAATTCTCCGGGACGGGATCGCGGGCCACACACCTGCTGATCGGAAAAGACGGTCACGGCACACTCCTGTACGGAACCACCTCGGGATCAATCATGAAGACGACGAACGGCGGGAGCTCCTGGAGCCCTTCGCGCATAGCGAGGGACTTCGACGGGATCCTCTCCTTTTCCGTTCTCCCGGGCACACCGGACGGCCTGATCGCGGGAACGGAGCGGGGGATCATCGTCTCGTCCGACTTCGGCACGAGCTGGGGAGGGACCGGAGGGGAACTGCCGGGGATCCCGACCAGGGTGGCGATCGCCGGAGAAGGCTCCCAGGCAACGCTTTTCGCGTACGGGGGGGGGATCGGCCTGCGTGCCTCCGGGGATAACGGGGTGTCGTGGCGGGGGGCGGACCTGAAACTGGGCGGCTCCACCGTCGACGTACTTGCGATCGACCCGGCAGGGGAACACCTTTTCGCCGCCACGGGAAATGTGTGCATGACATACACGGGAGGGCCTTCCGGCGCCTGGTCGGACCCGGGTCCCGGCATTACGGGGGGGAACATCCACTCGCTTTCGATCGATCCGTCTGTCCCGGGACTTGTGTATGCCACAACTGCGGCCGGCGTGTTCGTCTCGACGGACAATGGCGGGTCGTGGCAGACAACCCCGCGGTCGATGCAAATCTCCCCGTTCCTCTACGAGGCTCATCCCTCCATCACAACACGGAGGTTCATGGCGAGCGATCAGGGGATATTCGTTTCGACCGACCGCGGACTGACATGGAATCAGTCGAGGCCGCTCGGCAACCGGTGGGTCGTCCGCTCACTCACATTCTCCCCGTGGAACGCCGGCACGATCATCGGCGCCACATCCAACGGGGGTGTCATACTCTCACACGACGGCGGGTTCAACTGGGAGCAGGCGCGTTACGGGATTCCCGGAGACCGGGTTGAATCGGTCGCGCTCGACGAGACCGATCCGGACACCTACTACGCCTATCTGCCCGACGGGAAGTGTTTCCGTTCACTCAACAAAGGACTCGAATGGAACAGGTATATCCCCCCCTGGAAACCAACAAACAACGTCCGGATCGCCTGCGACAGGCGCGCGACGAACAGCGTCGTGGCGTTCGTCGACGGGAGGCATGTGTACTATTCCACTTCCGGCGGCAGAACCTGGATCAAGCTCATCGATGCGGACCTCCACGCCAGCGCGGTCTCCCTCTGCTGGAACGCGGCCACGATGACGCTGTACGCGGGAGCACGCGACAGCGGCGTGTACAGGCTTCCGCTCGGAAAGAGAATCCGTGAGATTCTGGGGGAATAAACCTCCCCTGCGCAGCGGGTCCGCATCGCCGGCGCACACCGCCGGAAGGACGTCACCCCACCACACTCCACCGGAGAACATGATCATGGCATCCGACATCGTCACTGTCACGATAGAGCAGGGATACGCGCTCCTGCAGTTGAATCGCCCGGACGTGTTGAATGCGATCTCCCTTCAACTCATGACGGACCTCGTCGCCGCACTCGAAGAGTCGGACGGCGACGACGCGGTGAAGTGCATGATCATCACGGGGAACGAAAGGGCATTCGCCGCGGGGGCCGACATCCGGGAGATGGCGGAAGCGACGGCGACTGAGATGCTCGCGCGCGACCAGTTCGCCCTGTGGGAAAGGATCAGGAAGGTTTCGAAACCGGTCATTGCCGCAGTCGGAGGGTTCGCCCTCGGGGGGGGATGCGAGCTGGCCATGGCGTGCGACATGATCATCGCCTCCGAGACCGCAAGGTTCGGCCAGCCGGAGATAACGATCGGAGTGATGCCGGGAGCCGGGGGGACGCAGCGCCTGACGCGTGCCGTGGGGAAAGCGAAGGCGATGGAAATGGTCCTCACCGGGAGGATGATCACCGCCGACGAGGCCCTCAGGTGGGGACTTGTCAACAAGGTCGTCCCCGCGGAGTCGCTCCTCGCGGAAGCACGGGCCTGGGCGGCCGAGATTGCCTCTTCCCCCCCCCTGGCGGTCCGCCTTGCCAAGGAAGCCGTTCTCACGTCGTTCGACACGACGATCGAGGGGGGACTGGCATTCGAACGAAAGAACTTCTACCTCCTGTTCGCCACCGAGGACCAGAAAGAGGGGATGCGATCGTTCCTGGAGAAAAGGAGGCCCCAGTGGAAAGGACGGTGAGGGAGAGACCCGCCCCTTCATATGCGACACTCCTGTGCACGGAGGACGGGGGAGTGCTCACAATCACCCTCAACCGCCCCAAAAGCTATAACGCTTTCAACGAGGCGATGAAAGAGGAACTCAACAGCGCGCTGCGGGAGGCGTCCCGGGACGTCGCCGTCCGGTGCATCGTCCTGAGGGGTGCGGGGGAAAAAGCATTCTGCTCGGGCCAGGATTTGAAAGAGCACCGCGGGACGGGGAGGTCGCTGAAGGAATCACTCGAACGATCGTACAATCCACTCATACGGCGGATGCGGGAGATGGAGAAGCCCATCCTCGGGATGATCAACGGCGTGGCCGCGGGGGCCGGATGCAGCCTCGCGCTGGCGTGTGATATGCGCATCATGTCCTCCGACGCCACGCTGATCGAGGCGTTCGTGCGAATCGCTCTCGTGCCGGACTCGGGGTCGCATTGGTTTCTGGCGCGTCTGGTCGGAATGGGACGTGCATTCGAGTACGCCGCAACCGGCAGGGATATCACGGCCGACGAAGCTGAGCGGGTGGGGCTCGTCAACCGGGTCGTCCCGCCGGAGCAGCTTGAGGCCTCGACGATGGAACTGGCGCGATCGCTGGCCGCCGGTCCCACACGGACAATCGGTCTGATCAAAAGGACTCTCAACCGGGCGCTCGTAACTGACCTGAGCGCGCTGCTGGAATACGAGGCGGCAATCCAGGAGATCGCCTCAGCGACAGACGACCACCGGGAAGGGGTCGCCGCGTTCATGGAAAAGCGGAAGGCGGTCTTCATTGGTAAGTAGGGGGAAAGTAGGGGGAAGGTAGGGGGAGAGCAGGGGGAAAGCAGGTTGACAATCGGCCGTTTTCTTTCTATCATTTTCCCGAGAGATTCGATCGTTCATTGCCAAGAGGAGACCGCATGCAGACTCCCGCGGGTGCCACCCGTCCAGCCGCCGAGCGTGAAGCGATCATGCAGGGGAAGCTGTCACGGAAGGAATCGATCGAGAATGTCGATGAGATGAGCGACGAGTACTTCGATCTGCTGACGAACCTGATGACACAGCAGGCCGACTCGGAACTCGCAGGAGGTTTCGGGTACGTCCCGTGGATCATGAAAGCGCCGACCACGGAGGAGAAGCTCGTCGTCTCGCAGATCGTGAGGGACGAGGTACGGCACGGCCGCGCCATGTACCGCCTTCTGGAGGATATCGGCGTCCCGGTGGACGACTATGTCGAGCAGTTCGACTTCACGTACAGGGTCGAAGGAGAGACCGACCTCGGCGCGACCCGCGCAGGGACGGACAAGCGGGTCAATATCTTCTACTACTCGATTGACTCCTGGGCGGACTTCGTGATGTTCAACTTCCTCATGGACCGGGGGGCCGGACACCAGCTCGAAGACGTCAAGCATTCCTCGTACGGCCCCTGGCGGCGTGAGATCGACCGCATATTCAAGGAAGAGCAAACCCATATCGCGCACGGCGACTTCTGGGTGAAACGGCTCGCCCTGGGGAACGAGACCAGGGGGGTGATCCAGTCGTCGCTCGAGCGCTGGTGGCCCCGCGTGATGGCGATATTCGGAAGGCCCGGGTCGAAGAAGAATGCGCGCTACCGCGCGCTGTCGCTCAAGCTGAGAGATAATCACCAGGTGCGGCTGGATTTCGAGAAGGAAGTCCGCGAGAAGGCCGAGCAGTGGGGGCTGGTGATCCCCCGCTGGACGCCGGACTGGGAACGGATTCCCGACGACGCAGTGATCTCCGGGTAGCCTGCAAATGAAAAAAACCGTCGGCATCATCGGCGCCGGCACCATGGGGGGGGGAATCGCCCAGGTTGCCGCGCTGGCGGGGTTCGATGTCCTCCTCCATGACGTTTCCGGCGACGCGCTCAAGGCCTCGATGGAGCGGATCAAGGGGGATCTCCGCAAGTCGATGCAGACAGGGAGGGCCACCGCCTCCGACGCGACGGGTGCCCTGACCCGCATCCGTCCCCGTCGCGAGTTCAACGACCTGGGAGCCGCCGACGTGGTGATCGAAGCGGCGGTCGAAGACCTGGAGGTCAAGAAGGAGATATTCCGCGCACTCGACCAGATCGTCGCTCCCCGGGCCATATTGGCCACCAACACCTCTTCCCTCTCCATCACATCGATCGGTTCGCTCACGAAGACTCCGGAATCGGTCGTGGGGATGCATTTCTTCAATCCCCCCGCGCAGATGAAGCTCGTCGAGATCGTCAGGGGGAGCCAGACTTCCGACGAGACCGTGCGCACGGTGTATGAGATGGCGCTTGCGATGGGGAAGACCCCCGTGTTCTGCAGCGACACCCCGGGCTTCATCGTGAACCGTGTCGCGCGACCGTTTTACGGGGAAGCGCTCCGCCTCCTCGGCGAGGGGACAGCGACAGCCGAACAGATCGACAGGATCGTCAGGCTGTCCGGGGGGTTCAGGATGGGACCGTTCGAGCTGATGGACATGATCGGGATCGACGTAAACTACGCCGTGACGAAATCCGTTTACGAGCAGTTCTTCCATGAGCCCCGCTTCCGTCCACACCCGATACAGCGGCGCATGGTGGAAGCCGGAACGCTGGGCCGGAAGACAGGTCTGGGCTTCTACCGGTATGAATAGGCCCCGGGACACAGAGGCGAAGCGGTGCGTCTTCATCGCGGGGGAGTCGCCGCTCGCGGAAGAATACGCCTCGGCCTGCGTCGGGGCCGGGATGGAAGTGGCGGTCAGGTTCAATGCCGGGAGCGGAGGCAAGCTCCCCGCAGGTGCAGTGCGAAGAGCCCGCGCGGGAAAGAAGGACACGCTCGGAATCGAACTGACGAACACCTCGCGCGAGACAAAGCGCAAAAACCTCGCCGACATGGACCGGGCGCTCCCGTCCGGTACCCCGATTCTGTCGGCGTCCGCCGCAACCACGGTGGCGGAGCAGTCGGCATGGGTCCGGGCACCGGAACGGCTCATCGGGATAGCCGCCCTCCCCTCCCTTCTGCAGGGGACGCTTGTCGAGATCGCCCCCTCCCTCCCGGCCGGACGGCAGGCAATCGAGGCGTCGCAGAGATTCTTCAGGGAGCTGGGGAAGGAGACCTCCGTCGTTCAGGATTCTCCCGGCATGGTCCTCCCGCGCATACTCTGCATGCTTGTCAACGAAGCATCGTTCGCGCTCGGTGAAGGGATAGCCCGGCGGGGGGACATCGACACCGCCATGACGCTGGGAACGAACTATCCGCTCGGCCCTCTTGCATGGGGGATGAAGATCGGATTGGAACAGGTTCGCGCGGTTCTCGAGGGATTGCGCCGCGAATTCGGAGAGGAGCGCTACCGCACAGCCCCGCTCCTGTCAAGGGGAACACTGGAAGGTTCGGCCGAACGATCAGCCGGCGCCCCGCCCACGCACTCTCAAAAACAACGAGGCAATCGACCGTGACTACCGCACGTGGTATGATGACCACACTTCTTGCCCTGCTCCTCTCCGCCTCTGCAGGATCTCAAGTCAAGCCTCTGGCGAAACTTGTCGTTCTGGAAGGGACCCACTTCGACTTCGGGAAGATATACCGCGGCTCCGTGATGGACCGGAAACTCACGCTGAAAAACGCCGGAACAGACACACTCGTCATGGGAACCATCGGCGTCTCGTGCGGCTGTACCGGTGCGATGGTCACCGCCGAAAGGATCGCCCCGGGCGGGACCGGGTTCGTCCGGATCACGTTCAATTCAAAGAATTTCTCGGGACCCGTCCACAAGACGGTGACGCTCAATTCAAACGGCGACAGCCTCGGGTACACGATCATCGAGTTCACGGCATCCGTGATCGATGAAATAGGATTGAACCCGCAGTCGATCATCGTGCCGGGGGCAGAAGTGAACAAGACGAGCACCGTCGTTCTCACCGTCACCAACAACGGCATGACACCCCTCTCCCTCACCGGGTTCCGCACGCAGCTGAAAGGACTCGTTCTGAAACTCCCGCCGGATCCCATCCCCCCCGGAGCCACGGGAGAAATACATGCCGAGTTCACGCCGGACGCACCCTCACCCATGCTCACCGAAGGCGTCTTCGTGACAACAAACAACATGAGGCAGCCCGAGGTGTACCTCCAGGTATACGGGGGCGTACGGCAAGCCAAATCTCCGTAGACGGAGCGGATCATGCCCGATCACCCGAACGCGGTCGTCGTCAGCGCACTCCGGACTCCCGTCGGCAGATACGGGGGGATTCTCCGCGACATGCGGCCCGACGACCTCGGCGCCTCTGTCATCGAAGCTCTCGTCCGAACGGCACGCCTGGATCCCGCCACCATCGACGACGTGATCTGGGGGTGTGCGAACCAGGCAGGCGAAGACAGCCGGAATGTCGGGAGAATGAGCGCTTTGCTGGCGGGGCTCCCGTTCTCAGTTCCCGGGACTACCGTGAACCGGCTGTGCGGCTCGAGCCTCGAAGCGGTTATTCAGGCGGCCAGGGCTGTCCGGACGGGCGACGCGGAGACGGTGATCGCCGGCGGCGCCGAAAGCATGAGCCGCGCCCCCTACGCGGTGGCGAAACGCCACGGCGGAGGGCTCGGCAACATGACCGCGTTCGATACCGCGCTCGGGTGGCGGTTCCCGAACCCGCGCATGAAGGAGTTGTTCCCCCTGGAGAGCATGGGGGAGACCGCGGAAAACGTTGCAGAGAGGTTCGGAATCACCCGGGAGGAACAGGACCGCTTTGCCTACGAGAGCCACATGAAAGCCGTCCATGCGCAGAGGTCGGGGGTATTCGAAAACGAAATCGTCCCGCTCGAAGCACCGGCCGGGAGGGGCAAATCGCTCCGCGTGACTCGAGACGAGGGACCCCGACCGGAGACGTCGGTCGAGAAGCTGGCTGCGCTCCCTCCCGTGTTCCGCGAAGGGGGGACGGTGACGGCGGGAAACTCCTCGGCGCTGAACGACGGCGCCTCAGGGGTGCTCATCATGAACGAAGCGCGGGCGCGGAGCGCAGGTCTCACCCCGCTGGCCCGCATCGTTTCCTCGGGGGTGGCCGGAGTCGATCCACGCTTCATGGGAATGGGCCCCGTCCCGGCCACGCAGGCCGCGCTCCGCAAAGCGGGACTCTCGATGGACGACATCGGGTTGATGGAGCTGAACGAAGCATTCGCCTCACAGTCAATCGCGGTCATGCGGGAACTCCGGGTGCGGCCGGACCGCGTCAATCCGGAGGGGGGGGCCATTGCACTCGGACATCCCCTGGGGTGCAGCGGGACGAGAATCCTGACAACCCTGTTAAACTCCATGCACCGCCGGCGTGTCCAATGGGGAATAGCAACCATGTGTATCGGGGTGGGGCAGGGAATCTCCGTCATCGTCGAAAACCAATCAGCCCTCTGAAGCAGTTCACCGGACGCGAATCCTTCCGCAATGCCCTCTCCCGCAGACACCGTCCTCGCTTTCATCCAGGCCATCAACCGCCACGAGATCGGAGTATTGACGAACCTCATGACGCAGGATTTTGAGTTCGTCGATTCGCTCGGTGTCCGGGAAAGCGGAAGGGACCAGATGCGCCAGGCATGGATTGCATATTTCTTCATGATCCCCGACTACAGAATCGAGGTTGCGGGTGTTTTCTCGGAGGGGACAAGCGTCGTGGTCACGGGAAAGGCCTCGGGGACCGTGGCGGTCAGCGGAGAGCTCCCGTCCGCCAACACGTGGGAGATACCGATCGCCGCACAGGCGGAAGTGCGCGACGGACGCGTCGCACGGTGGCAGGTGTTCGCGGACAACGAACCCGTGCGCCAGATTTTGAACCGCCGGTAATCGCTCACGCAGACACAAGGTCCTCCGGACAGAGTACACGAATTCTCTTCACTCCCCGACACACAGGCATCATCGTGAAACGGAAATACATCTACTTCATTGCCGTCTGTTTCGTCCTTGTTGCACTCTTCGTCTGGCGTATCGCATCCGGCGACCCATCCGCGGACACGCGCAGACAGAGCATTCCCGTGGTGAAGACCGAAAACGCGCTTCGCCAGACCGTACTGTACAATCTCCTCTACACCGCCGATGTTGCGGCGGTACAACAGGCCGGCATCTACCCCAAAGTGAGCGGCACTCTCGACCATGTCTACGTCGACATGGGATCCCCCGTCAGGCGCGGGCAGATGCTCGCACTCATCGACACAACAGAACTCTTCCAGACGCGCCAGCAGGCCGCCGCGACGGCGCAAAACGCCCGGCTGACATACCGGCGAACGAAGGATCTGTACGATCAGACGCTTGTGGCGGCACAGGATATCGAAAATGCCGAGGCCGCGATGAAAGTGGCGGTCGCCGCCCTCGACATTGCGACGACGCGCCTCGACTACGCCAGGATCACTGCACCCTTCAGCGGCACCATCACGAAGAAGTTCCTCGACCCCGGAGCGGTTGTCAGTGCGCTCACATCCACCCTCTTCACCCTGATGGACCCCGACCGCATGAAGATCATCATCAACATCCTCGAACAGGACATCCCGCGGGTCACGATGGGGCTCGAAGCTTCGGTCTCGGTGGACGCGTTTCCGGGGAAGAAATTCACGGGAACCGTCTCGAAGTTTTCGCAGGCCGTCGACCTGTCGACCCGGACGATGGCTGTCGAGGTCGACATCCCCAACCCCGGACATCTCCTCGCCCCGGGGATGTTCGCCACCGTTTCTCTCAACGTGGGGCAGAAAAATGATGCCCTCACGCTGCCCACGCAGGCGCTCCTGAAAGACGACCAGGGTCTGTACGTCTACATCGCCAGGCAGGACACCGCACGCCGTGCGCGCGTCACCGCGGGGAGCGAACAGAACTCCCGCACCGAAATACTCTCCGGCCTCGAAGGGACGGAGGATGTCATCACCACCGGCCAGCAGTTCGTCAGGAACAACGGTCAGGTGGCAGTCCAAAAATAACTTCTCCACAGCGATATGTGGCTCACGCGGCTGGCTCTCCGGTACCCGATTTCCACGTTCCTCTTCGCGATGACGATCCTCGTCTTCGGGCTCGTGTCGTTCACGCAGCTCCCGGTGGACCTCCTCCCGAACATCACCGTCCCCGTCGTCTCCGTCATCACATTCTACACCGGGGCGGGCCCGCTCGACATGGAGCAGTCGGTCACCCGCATCATCGAACGGGGGGTCTCCTCCACCAACAACGTCGATTACGTTGTGTCGTCCACGCGTGAGGGGATCTCTTCCATCCGCATCTACTTCACCTGGGACGCGAACGTCGACGTGGGACTTGTCGACGTCGTGCAGCACGTCAACAGGATCCTGACGCAGCTCCCCACGGGGATATCGACCCCCGTTGCGCTCCGGTTCGACATTACGAGCCAGCCGGTCTGCAACATCGCGATCGCCGCCGACATGGACGAGCGGGATCTGTACGATCTCGCCTACAACACCATCGAGCCGCAGATCGAACACCTCTCGGGGGTGGCGCAGGCGCAGGTCCTCGGCGGGCGGATCCGTGAAATCCACGTCACGCTCGACCAGGACCGTCTCCAGGCGCTCGGGCTCCCCGTCACGGCGGTGTTCACCGCGGTGGCCAACGCAAACCTCATCCTCCCGTCCGGAGACCTGAAAACCGGCAAATTCGACTACACGCTCAAGACGGAGAGCCAGTTTAACGTCGTCAAACCGATGGGGGACATCGTCCTGAAAGTCGTCAACGAAGTTCCGATCCGCATCAGGGATGTCGGAGCCGTCGAGGACAGCTATCAGGAGCAGACCGAGCTTGTCCGGATCGACGGCAAGCCGGGGGTGACGATGCGCGTGCAGAAGCTCGCCAACGCCAACACGATCGATGTCGTCGACAATGTCGTCAGGGCGATTCCGAAGCTGACCGGTGTCCCGCCGAACGTCAAGATGACACTCTCCTTCGACCAGTCGCTCTACATCAGACAGACGATTTCAGGGCTGCAGCGCGAGGCGGGGCTGGGGGCACTCCTCGCGATGATCATCATCATGCTCTTCCTCCGGAACATCCGCGGGACGCTGATCATTCTCGTCGCAATCCCCCTGTCGATTCTCATCACGTTCATATGGTTCAGGTTCGGCGGTGACTCGCTGAACATCATGACATTCGGGGGACTGGCGCTTGCCGTCGGGAGGCTCGTGGACGATTCGATCGTGGAGCTGGAGGCGATCTCGCGCCACTACAACGAACGGAAACCCAACCAGACGAAGATACAGGCGACGCTCGAGGCCGCCCAGGAGGTGGCCTCCCCCATTTTCGTCTCCACGCTGACGACGGTCATCGTCTTCCTCCCGATCGTGTTCCTTACCGGGATCGCAAAGCTCCTCTTCATCCCGCTGACGATCACGATCGGTGTCGCACTCTTCGGATCGTTCTTCGTGTCGCGGACAGTGACCCCGCTGATGTGCCTCAAATTCCTCCCCCCCGAGAAGCACCTGGACAGGGAATCCACGGCGCTGCCGGACAGGGTGCGCGTCAGGGCGCACGACATGCTCGAGGCGATCGACGGCTGGTACGAAAAGTGGTTGCAGTGGACGCTCGAGCACCGCCGCGCCGTGATCCTCGGCATCCTGGTCATCGGAGCGGTCTCGCTCCTGCTGTTCAAGTTCATAGGGACGGAGTTTTTCCCCGAACAGGATGAGGGGCAGTTCACAGTCACTGTCAAGCTCCCTGTCGGCACACGGATCGAGGAGTCGACACTCGTCTGCGAGGAGATCGAAAAGGTCCTCCAGTCAAACATTCCCGAGATACAGGCCATCATCACCGATATCGGCATCCCCACAGCGCGGAGCGGGTCACTGTTCTCAAGAAATTCGGGGACACACGCCGCGAACATCGGCGTGGCACTCGTTCCCCCCGAGAACCGGAAGCGGGACATATTTGAGATCATCAGGTCGATCCGCCCGAAGCTCGCCAGGATATCGGGCGTGGCCACCTACATCAGCCCGAGCGGTTTTCTCAGGTTTCTGCTGAACTTCGGCTCCAACGCCCCCATCGACGTCGAGATCAACGGCTACGACATTGACGCCGGAACGGCGCTCGCAAAGACCGTCGCCGGGATCGTTCGATCCACCCCCGGCGCCGTCGACGTGCAGGTCACGCGGGAGGACAATCTGCCGGAACTCCGCGTGAAGATCGACCGCGACAAGGCGGGAACGCTCGGAATCAACGTGGCAAACATCTCGAACACCATAAGCACGTGCATCAACGGGAGCGTCGCCTCGCTGTACACGGACCCTGTCACGGGGAATGAGTACAACATACTCGTGAGGCTCAAGGAGGACTATCGCCAGAGGATTGAAGACCTCAGGAACATTGTCCTTACCTCGGACAACGGCCAGCCCGTCCTTCTGGGAAACGTCGCTACGATTCTCAAGGACAACGTGCCCGTCCAGATCGACAGAAAATACCAGCAGCGGCTCGTCGAGGTGACCGCGAACGTCCAGGGATCGGACCTCGGCACTGTGGCCCAGGCCATACAGCAGAAGATCAATATGCTGACGCTTCCCCCCGGATTCGAAATCCGCCAAAGCGGCAACGTCGCGCAGCAAAACAAGACGTTCCGGGACCTGGGGATGGCGTTCGGGCTTGCGATCATACTTGTCTATGTGGTCATGGCGTCCCAGTTCCAGTCGCTCATCGACCCCCTGATCATCATGTTCACGGTCCCACTCGGCATCGTCGGCGTCTTCTGGGCGCTCTTCCTCACGAGGACGACGCTTTCCGTGACGTCGTTCCAGGGGGTGATCGTGATGGTGGGGATTGTTGTGAGCAACGGGATACTTCTCGTCGACTACACCAACCGCCTCCGGCAGAAAGGTGTCCCACTGGAGGAAGCGGTCGTGAAAGCGGGCCGCACACGGCTCAAGCCGATACTCATGACATCGATTGCGACTGTCCTGGGCTTGATCCCGATGGCGATCGGGTTCGGGGGTGAATCGACGCAGGCCCCTCTTGCGATCGCGGTGATCGGTGGGCTGACGGTCTCCACGGCACTCACGCTCTTCTTCGTGCCGTCCCTCTACGTGGTGTTCGAAAAACGGTTCAAGAGGGAGATGAACGCCCCGGGAGAGGAGGCCTGAATGAATACCCCACGGCTCTTCCTCGCACTGAGCATTCTGGCTCCCGCATTCCCGCCAGCCCTGGCACAGCAGCTCGATACACTCACACTCGAACGCGCGGTCACACTGGCAATCGCCAATCAACCATCACTCCGCGGGTCCGAGGCGGGAGTCCGTGCAGCCGATGCCGGATTCCGGCAGGCCCGGGCAGGCTTCCTCCCGTCTGCCGGATTCAGCGCTTCGGACACGCGCACGGGGGGGACTGTCATACTCAGCCCCGCAATCCCCCCCACGCAGCGGATATACAGCAGCTACTCCGCCGCCCTCCTGGGGAACCTCACGATCTGGGATTTCGGGAAGACAAGCGGCAAAGTTTCTCAGAACAGCTACCTCTATGACGCCGCGCACGGCGACTATGCCTCAGCCATCGAAGTCATCGCGTTGAATACGGAGGTCGCCTACCTTGCGTTTCTGCAGGCGCGCCGCGTGGTGACCGTCGACGAGGAGGCTCTTGCCACGACATCCCACCATCTCATCCAGGCGAGGGCATTTTACACAACAGGGAGGCGACCGCAGCTCGACGTCACGAAAGCAGAGGTGGATTCGTTGAACGCGGAAGTGAACCTGATACAGGCGCGGAACACCTACCGGATCGCCAGGCTTCAACTGGAGAACGCGATGGGAGTCCACCCGGCCGCCGAGTACGCGGTCGTGGACTCGTTCACTGTTCCTGCGACGTCCGCCTCCCTCCAGGAGGCGAGGTCCACGGCTCTCCGGAACCGTCCGGAACTCACTTCTGCGCAAGCGAGGGTCGATGCCGGCAAGGGGGGAGTCACGGCCGCCTGGGGACAACACCTTCCGACGATCGCCGCGTTCGGAGGCTACACATGGAGTGCTTTCGATCTCCCCCTTTTCAGCCACTGGAATGCGGGGCTCTCGTTTACGCTCCCGATATTCCAGGGTTTCGCCCTCGATGCAGGGATCGAGCTGGCCGAGGCGAACAGGGACATGGCGCAATCCAATCTTGACACTCTTACAGAGAGCGTCATGCTGGAAGTCGAGCGGCAGTGGCTCACCGTCAGGGCGGCGGCAGAGCGGGCGGTCGCCACAGCGAAGCTCGTTCAGGAATCGAGAGAAAATCTGAACCTCGTGGAACGCCAGTACGCCGCGGGCGTGGCGACACCGCTGGACGAGTCGGACGCCCGGCTCACACTCTCCAATTCGGAAATCACCGACATACAGGCTCAGTACGACTACCGGACAGCCCTCATACGGCTAAGGCGGGCGATGGGACTGAGCGTGATACCCGGCCCGCCGCCGCGATAGTTCTGAGGAACGGGACGGATCCCCCCCTTTCTGCAACAAACTCCCCTCCCTCCCGTCATTAGTAGTTGTCAACCGATCCCTCCGGAGCCTTGTCTCATTAGATAGAACGACCCACACAGCCAGGTGAAGAGGAACCGGGCACGGGCCGGCAGAGAAATACACAGCGGCCACCCCGATGCTCAAAGTGCCGCCGCGGGGAATACATCCGCCGCCCAGGGGAGAGTTGAAGAGAAACAGGAGATGAGGAATGAAAAACACGGGTGGCTCGGCGTCGCGATCCAGGACGTCACCCCCCGGATTGCACGGGAAAAGGACCTCCATGTGAAATCCGGCGCCCTCGTGAACAGCGTTACCGAGGAGAGCCCCGCCCGGGAGCGGCGTAAACGTACAGGGGGCTCCGGTAATCGCTCCCGGAGCCCCCCCCGCGTTCAGGCGCGGCCCCCGCTACTTCAGCAGCACCATCTTTCTCATCGCCGAGTACGCCGCACCTCCGTCAGGCCCCTTCACCTCGATGCGATAGAAGTAGACGCCGCTTGCCAGCACCCTTCCCGCAGCATCACGACCGTCCCACAGCGTTTCATGTGTCCCCGCGGTCATGGGACCGTTCACCAGAGTCGCAATCTGCTGTCCCAGGAGGTTAAACACGTTCAGCGTCACCGCGCCCGTCTGCGGCAGCGAGAAGCTGATGCGTGTGGACGGGTTGAACGGGTTCGGATAGTTCTGCCCGAGGGCGTACGCCTGCGGGACCGCCTGAGCGCCGGAGACCGACGTCGTTATCCCGAGGGAGAAGTCCTGCGACAGCGCAAATTGCGACGCACCGACGTTGATCATCTGCTCGGCACCGTTGTAGCCCATGATATCGACAGTGAGCGTTACCGGTCCCGCGGGGAGCGCATCCATGACATAGGACCCCGCACCGTCCGTCACCCCGTACCCCAGCGCGGCACCGCCGGCGTCCTGCGCAACCACGTTCACTCCCTCAAGCGGCTGGCCGCCCGATGTGATCCTGCCGGTAAGCGTTGCAACACCGCTGCTGTGTATCTGCACGACACCGATATTGATCCCCGGGACATTGGCCGCGACCGTCACCGTGTCTGCGTTCTTCCACCGGATCACACCGAATGCACCCGCTTTGTAGAAGGCGGACGCATACTTGCCGAACGGCACAGCCAGCACGATGTATTTCCCGGCAAGCAGATGGTCCACAGAGTATTCGCCGAGAGAGTCGGTAAACCCGAACCGGGCCGGCCGGTTCCCGTACAACCGGAGGGGGAACACAATGATCCGGGAGGGGACCCTGATTCCCGCTGAATCCGCCACGACACCGCTGATGCTGTACATATGCGGCGGATGGTAGGGGTTAAGATTGAAATCGATGCCGCTCACGTCTCCATTCAGCGCTATGATCGTCGCCTCGGAGGGCGTGTTTTTGTGGTCATAATACTGCGGGAAGTATCCCCCCTTGGCCGCGAGTGCAATGTAGGAACGCTGCGAAAGCACCATCGCGTCATACGCTCCTGTGGAGTCGGTCAGTCCCTTCCACGCGACCCCCTGTATGCACCCCAGGTTATCCACGACAAGTGTCTCCCCCGGGAGATCCGTGACCGTCTCCCCCGCGGAGGACATCTCATGCATCTCCTGCACTGTTCGCGTAATCGCCACGAGCGCCCCCTTCAGAGGATTTCCCGCCGAGTCACGCACCGTCCCCGCGAGATGCACAAGCGTCGGAAAGACAAACCGGGCGAGCGCGAAGTTGATCGTATCCGTCCCCCCGTCACTCACCTTTACCGGCGTGGCATGAACGGGATCGTACGCATCCTTGTACCACTTGGGCTTATAGACGGGGAACGCCACGGGGGTCATGACGAGCCGCCCCACGAGGAACGGAGGATTGCACAGCACCAGGTACCTTCCCGTGTCAAGCACCGCCGAATACCGACCGAGGCTGTCGGCCCAGGTCTGCGGTATCCAGAGGATCGGTGCGGCCGGCCGGAAGAACATGACCCGTGAATTCGGAATCGGTTTGCCGCTCACGCTGTCGGTCACCGTTCCGGCGATCCTCCCGGTCCTTTCTCCGCCGGAGGGTCCGAGCTGCACCCAGGCGAGGTTGCTCTTCCCGCTTTCCCGACTCGTGGAGTCGGGCATCATCCAGACCCAGGTCACATAGTAGAAATACGTATGCCCCGGAACAACCTGCCTGTCGTTGTATCCGGTCTTTTCGGTCACGTTGAGGACCTTGAAGGAGACCGAATCGTCCACGGACCGATAGACCTTGAAGGCGCCAGGCATCACAGGAGGAAGAATTTTGGCCAGCTGCCAATCCAGATCGATGCCCACCGGAAATTGTGCCGTCGCCTGTGCTGTCAGATTGACGGGCGGGGGGGGCAATTGCGCGAACGCAACGCCGGCCGGTGCAAGAGAGAGCAGAACCGCAAGGAAACAGTAACCCAGTCGCTTCATAGAGAGGTCCTCCTTGAGAAAGGGTGTGGTGATGCCGGGAATTCTCACATGCACCCTGAGAGATCACAACTGACGTGCCAGCGTCTCAGCAACGCCCGTGCAACCCGTAAGTCGTTGAAATACAGCCCTCTATGCGTGCCTGGAACAAAGACCACTCCCTCCAGTGAATAGGGAAAATGCGGGAACAGCAGCGCGAAGCGCGGGAACGATCGAAACCATGCACTTCCCGCACGGTTTCCCGGAAGGGGAGGAAGTCGGGGTGAAGGAGGGCAGAGGGGTGAAGGAACGCAGAATTGATGAATTCCTCTTTTTTGCCTATCTTCCGTATCGTCTTTTCACAGTACGGTGAGTAACGAAGCGGCGACAGCGTGAGACTGTACCAGCTCTTTATCAACGATCAGTTCGTCGACGGGGAGGAGAAGCGGACGTTTACTTCGCTCAACCCGTTCACCGGCGAAACACTTGCCACGTGCGCCCGGGCGGGAGCCGCCGACGCCCGCCTGGCCGTCCGGGCTGCACGTTCCGCATTCGATTCGGGGCCCTGGCCCCGGATGAAGCGGGAGGAGCGCTCCGCGTACCTGAAGAAGCTCTCCGACGCACTCAACGCGAACGCGCCACGGTTTGTCGAACTCGAGGTCGCCGATTCCGGTTCGACGCTCAAGAAGGCGAAAGAGGACATCTACCTGAGCGCCCGGGCGCTCGCGAGCTACGCGAAGTTCGCTCTCCTCGATCTGACGGAACCGCTTGACACGGTTTCACGCCCGGGGATCAGCACGAACATCCTCCTCCGGGAGCCGGTGGGAGTGGTGGCCGCGATCATCCCCTGGAACTTCCCTCTGAAGATGGCGGTATGGAAGCTCGGCCCTGCGCTCGCAGCCGGAAACACGCTGGTCCTCAAGCCCTCGGAGGAGACTCCCGTCACGGCAATGGAACTCGCCCGGCTCATACACGACGCCGGATTTCCGCCGGGCGTTGTAAACGTTATTACGGGATTCGGTGAGGACGCAGGCGCGGAGCTTTGCCGCAACCCGCTCGTCGACAAAGTGGCCTTCACCGGGTCGACGGATGTGGGGAGACAGGTGATGCAGGGTGCGGCCGCGACGCTCAAGAACATCACGCTGGAGTGCGGAGGCAAGTCGGCCAACATCGTGCTTGACGATGCTGACATCGAACTTGCAGTCGACGGGGCCCTGTATGCGGCGTTTTACCACCAGGGCCAGTGTTGCGAGGCGGGGAGCAGGCTCTTCCTCCCCGAACGCATCGCCGATGAATTCGTCGAACGGCTGAGGGGGGGCGCCCGCGCCATGAAGATGGGGGACCCGATGAATGCGCTGACCGATGTCGGGCCTCTCATTTCCCGCCGCCAGCAGGAGTCCGTCCTCGGATACATCGCGCAGGGAAAGAGAGACGGGGGCGTGCTCGCCACGGGAGGAGGCATCCCGAACTAGTCTTCATGCGCGGGCGGGTTCTTCGTGGAACCGACCATCTTCGACAGGGTGGAGAATTCCTGGACGATCGCCAGGGAAGAGATATTCGGGCCCGTCCTTTCCGTTCTGCGGTACAAGGAGACGGACGATGCGGTCCGTATGGCGAACGATTCCGTCTACGGGCTGGGAGGGGGAGTCTGGTCGAAGGATCCGGAACGGGCGATGGGTATCGCCCGTTCGCTCCGCGCCGGCACGATATGGATCAACGAATGGCATCTCCTCAACGAACGTGCTCCCTTCGGCGGGTACAAGCAAAGCGGGATCGGAAGGGAATTCGGGCAGGACGGCCTGAAGGAATACACCGAATCGAAACATATCCACGTTGATCAGGCGGGCTCGCGCGACAAGAAACCCTGGTACGACGTCGTCGTGCCCAGACATTGACCATTCATCATTCATTCACAATCCTGAAAAGGCCAACCCGATGACCACCAATGCCCGTTGTGCGGCGAGCGTGGCTCTCTTGTTCAGCACGTTCTCCCTTCTCCTGTTCATCGCGGGGTGTGGCGGGGAGAAGAAAATGGAGCCCGTGAAACCGGGCGAGATGGACACGTACAGGGACCCCGGGTTCGGGTACTCGATCCAGTATCCCAGGGGATGGATGACGAACGCCGAGGTCGGGCGGGCGGGATTTTACAGCGCACAGGAAGTTGACAAGAAATTTCTCGACCCGACGGGGCAGTTCCCGGACGGTGTTATGATCGGGGTGACCGTCATCCGCTCCTCCAACCCGGATACGGCAAAAAAGATCATCGACGACATGATCAAGAGCGGGTTCACGGTCACCAAGCCGGAGACCCTCTCGGTCGGAGGCAGACCGGGAACCCGGTACGGGTACACCGGCCTCTATACCAAGACCGTCAAGGAGACCGGACAGCACATCTACGTCCCCTTCGACACGGTCCTGTACGACATCCGCTGCGCGGGGTTCGGCGGGTACTTTGACGCATACAGGGAGGTATTCGACGCCTCGTTCGCCACGTTCCAGCTCCCGAAGGCGGCCGTCCCCGGGAAGGACCCGACCCTCCCGTCGGAAACGCTGACGGAGGCCAACGGGAAGGCCTTTTCGCTCCAGTACCCTGACAATTTCAACGGCATCAGCGTCCCCAAGGGGACGAACGACGAGGTGATAGAACTGCGCGGGGTCCGCCAGGATTGCTCCATCCGCGTCGACGTCTTCGGCGCGAAGGGCCTGACGGTGGAGAAGGTCTTTGACCAGAACAAGGGAAAATACAAGGCGACGGCAACGGCCAGGACGACGGTGTCGGGCCTGCCGGCCATGTCGCTGACATATGCCGCCACGCCGAACGTCGAGAGGAGATTCTATTTCATCGTGAAGAACGACAAGGTGTTCCGCGTGACGATGGACTGGTACCGTCCCCAGCGCGAGGAGTACCTCACGGCATACGACAGAACCATCAACTCACTGAAAATCAAATAGACTAGAGCTGGAGGCAGGTCCATGGATCCCAAACTCGTCACCACGGCATTCACGCTTGACGGCTATCGCATCGTCAGGAATCTCGGCGTCGTGCGGGGGATCACCGTGCGGTCCAGGTCGATCATCGGCAATATCGGCGCGGGGATCCAGACGCTGTTCGGAGGGAACATTTCTCTCCTGCAGGAGCTTTGCGAGCGGGCGCGCCAGGAGGCGTTCCTGCTGATGATGCAGCATGCAGCCGAACACGGCGCCAATGCGGTCGTCGGCATGCGCTATGATGCCAACGATGTGATGTCGGGCGTGACCGAAGTGCTGGCGTACGGCACCGCGGTCGTACTAGAAAAGGTTTGACGGAAGGGGATGCCCCCCTTCTCACCGTACTCTTACTCATTCAAAGGTTTCCTATGCGAAGTCTGATCATCTGTTCCGCATTGTGCACGGTTCTCTTTGCCGCTGCACCCGGGGTCTTCAGCCAGCAGCCGATCCCAAGCCCTCGCGACTCCGTGTTTCTCTCGCTTGACACCAACGTCATCAGCGTGAACTACGGACGCCCGTCGATGCGCGGGAGAAAGATCATGGGGGGGCTCGTCCCCTGGAACGAGGTCTGGCGCACGGGCGCCAACCAGGCGACCCACCTGAAGACGTCATTCGACATGACGTTCGGCGGGATCCCCGTAACGCGGGGGACCTACACGCTCTGGACGCTCCCGTCACCGGGGGGCTGGAAGGTCATACTCAACAAGCAGACCGGTCAGTGGGGGACGGTGTATAACGCTTCACAGGATCTCGCCCGGTTTGATGCGACAGTTGAGCAGACATCGTCGGCGTTTGAGACGTTTACAATCGCACTGAAGGCGACAGGAAAGACATCGGGGGTGATGATGCTCATGTGGGAGAACACCTCCGTCTCCGTCCCCTTCCAGAAGAGCGATCATATCCGCCCTCTGAGCGGAGGGGATTCCACGGAACTTACGCTCGGGGGGAAGAAGGCGGCCATCAGGTACAGCCGCCCCTACATGCGCGGACGCGCAATCTGGGGGGTCGTCGTCCCGAACGATTCTGTCTGGCGCACCGGGGCAAACCTCGCCACGTCCCTGACGACCGAAGGGGACGTGACGATCGGCGGAAGCAGCGTCCCCGCCGGGTCATACACGCTCTACTCGATCCCCTCGGCGAATGCGTTGACGCTGATCATCAGCAAGAAGCCCGGTGGGCGCGAGCCGGCCTACGATCCCAAATCCGACATCGCACGGATCATCATGAAGCAGGAGCGGGCCCCCTCCTCCATCGACCCTTTCCGGATCTGGTTCGAACGGGACGGGACATCCGGCGGAACGCTCAATATCGGCTGGGGCGACAGGTTCTTCAGCGCGCACGTAGCGGCAAAATAGAGAGTCTCATCCGGGAGGAGAGCAACAGGGCCCCGCCCGACCGCGGCGCCCTGTTGCATATTCCCCCCCTCTACCGTACATTAATGCACCTCTCTGTTCTTGCGGCGTTTTGCACATTCCCGACCTACTCACTCGATAGCAGTGTATGGATATTCAGGGCAAAACCGTGCTCGTCATAGGCGGATGGGGACTCGTCGGATCGGCGATCTGCCGGCGGTTCATGAACGAGCGTCCGAAACGGATGATCGTCACTTCCCTCACCAGGGCGGAAGCCATGGAAGCGGTGGAGGGCCTGCGCCATGATTATCCGGACGCACGGAGGAATTTCTTTATTCCCTGGTGGGGAAACATATTCGTCCGCGAGCAGTTGAAAGACATGCCGCGCGAAGCCGTCCTGTCGAGCCAAAAATACAGGACGATGATCATCGAAGACATCGTCGAGGAGCTCTCCGGGCCGGTCCTGAATCGGTCGAGCCTGTACCGCCTGATCCAGAAATACAAACCCGATGTCGTCGTCGACTGCGTCAACTCTGCCACGGGGATCGCCTACCAGGACGTATTCCAGGTCGCACGGCAGCTTATCAGGAAGGTGAAGCACGCGCGTTCCTCCCGCAAGGCCCCGCCGGCGACCCTCTTCGACAGCATCGAGCGGCTCCTCTGCACGCTCTACGTCCCACAGCTCATCCGGCACGTCCAGATCATGTACCGGTCAATGCAGTTAGCGGGAACCGGCATCTACGTGAAGATCGGGACGAGCGGAACCGGCGGCATGGGGCTGAACATCCCGTATACGCACAGCGAGGAACGCCCTTCACGTGTGCTCCTTTCGAAGTCCGCGGTCGCCGGCGCGCACACGCTCCTCCTGTTTCTCATGGGCCGGACACCCGACGCACCCATCACGAAGGAAATCAAGCCGACCGCCGCTATCGCCTGGAAGAAGATCGCATACGGCGAAATCACACGGCGTGGAAAACCCATCCAGCTTGTGGATTGCCCTCCTTCCCGGGCGGTCCGCATCGGCAGGGTGCTCCGTCTGCACATACCGGGGGCCGCCACGCCGACCGACCGGACTCTCAAATCCGTGTATATCGATACAGGCGAGAATGGGCTCTTTTCCCGGGGGGAATTCGAGGCGATCTCGACTCCCGGTCAGATGGAATTCGTGACCCCCGAAGAAATCGCCGAGAGCACCATATTCGAAATCAGGGCCGGGAACACCGGCCATGACATCATCAACGCGCTTGACAACGCGACTCTGGCACCGACCTATCGGGCGGGGTTCATGTTCAACAGCGCCATGGACAGCCTCCAGCAGCTCGAGAAGGACCACGGCGTGGACAGCGTCGCGTTCGAGATGCTCGGTCCCCCCCGGCTCTCAAAACTCCTCTATGAGTCGTACCTTCTCAAGCTCTGCTTTGGAGACATCAGGAGCGTCACGCGGTCCGACGCGACGACGATGAGCCGGCGGCTCGCGGACCTCATCGAGAGAGACGACCGGCTCCGATCCCAGATCATATCCATCGGCATCCCGATCCTCCTCCCGGACGGGAAATCCATGCTCCGGGGAGCGTCGATCAAGATCCCCCCGGACCGGGGGGACGCAACGCTCCGGGTGACGCCGAAGGCGATCGACCAGTGGGCGCACGACGGCTGGGTGGATCTGCGGGAGAAGAACATGACCATCTGGCGCAGGCGCCTGATGGATATAAGCGGGATGGTTGAAAACCTTCCTGCAGAAGAGACCAGTTCGCGCGTCATGCACAACCGTGAATACTGGAAAAACCTCGCCGAGATCGATCCGGGAAAGATCTGCGGATGGATCTTCACGTACGAGGAAAAAGGAAGACGAATGAAGGCATAACTCTATGAAACGTATCGGCATACTTACGGGGGGCGGAGACGTCCCCGGTCTCAACCCGTGCATCAAGGCGGTGGTGTTCCGCGCCATCGATGCGGGATATGAAGTCCTCGGCATCCGCCGGGGCTGGGCAGGGCTCCTGAACTACAACACTGCGGACAAAGAGCACTCTTCGGAGTGGGTCATCCCCCTGACGAAGACGAACACCCGCACGATCGACCGTTCGGGGGGAACGTTCCTCCATACTTCCAGGACGAATCCCGGAAAAGTCAAGGCATCCGAGACTCCCGGGTTCCTGCGGGACCCCAAGCACCCGTCGGGAGACGGAAGGCTGGATTTCACACCCCACATACTCCGCGTGCTCAGCGCGCTGAACGTCGATGCCCTGATCACGATCGGGGGGGACGATACGCTCAGCTACTCGGTCCGGCTCCACGAGGAATCCTTCCCCGTGGTCGCCATCCCCAAGACCATGGACAACGACGTGTACGGGACGGATTATTGCATCGGCTTTTCGACGGCGGTGACCCGGAGCGTTGACTTCATCACCAACCTCCGCACTCCGACCGGCTCCCATGAACGGATCGCGATTGTCGAGCTTTTCGGGCGGAACTCAGGGGAGACCTCGCTGATCTCGGCCTACCTTGCGGGGGTGGACAGGGCAATCATCTCCGAGGTCCATTTTGACCCCGAGCGGCTGGCAAAATTCCTCATGGAAGACAAAAAGAACAACCCCAGCAACTACGCGATCATGACAATCTCCGAGGGGGCGCAGCTCGTGGGAGGGAAAATTGTGGAGTACGGCCAAGCGGACGCCTTCGGACACAAGAAGCTCGGCGGGATCGGGGCGATCACCGGCGACGCAATCCAGAAACTGACCGGATCACACGTCATCTACCAGCAGGTCGCGTACCTGATGCGGAGCGGCGAACCGGACGCGCTGGATCGGATGGTGGCGATCAGCTACGCGAGCCTCGCGACGGACCTGGTGTTGAAGGGGGAATTCGGTAAGATGGTTGCGCTGCAGGAGGGGAAATACACGGTCAATCCGATCGAGACCATTTCGCAGGGAAAGAAGGTCGTCGATATCGCAGAGCTGTACGACAGCGAGAACTACAAGCCGAAGGTGGCGGCGCTGCTCGGCAAGCCGATGTTCCTGTATTAGTGGCGCCAAGCTCTGGCGCCAGAAGAGGCGCCACTTCAGTCGGGGAGATGGAATTCCGGATCGCCCGGCCTGATGGCATCATGCATCCGCCGCAACGCGCGGAACGAATCCTGACTCCCGCGCACCGAAGCCGCCCGGTAGTAGAATGCGGCTTCGGCATCCCGGACAGGGAGCCCTGTGCCTGTCTCATAGCAGTAGCCGAGCCCCACCTCTGCGAGCACCGAACCCTCGTCCGCCGCCCGCTTCAGGATCTGCACCGCCTCACCCCTGCCCGAAGTATCGGCCGGCGCGCGGAGCGTCGTCAGTGCAATGCGGACCATCGCGTCCTTGCTCCCGAGTGAGGCAGCCCGGGTCCAGAGTTCGGTCGCCTTTTCCATACTCCGGGGTACCCAGCGTCCCGCGTAGTAGGCAAGTCCCGCTTCGACAAGCGCGGGCGTGTACCCCTTATCCCCCGCCTTCGTCAGAAGCCGGAATGCCTCGTCACCGCTCAGGTACACCTGTGCCTGTGCGAGCACCCCGTCAAATCCGAGCGCGGAAACTCCCGCCCACGCAAACTCCGCCTCCGGCTCCCCCTTCGCCGTCCCGGCTTTGATATGCGGGAGCGTGCTTTTCTGCTCGAGCAGCTTCAGGAGGAGCTCCGGGGCCCGGGGAGAATCGAGCCGTACGGCCCGAACGTAGGCCGCACAGGCCCTGACGGGGTCCTTTGGCACACCGATCCCTTTTTCGTACGAGCGTCCGAGAACCGTCAGCGCCTCGGGGCTCCCCGCATCGCCTGCCTGGATGATCGCGGCGAATGTCGAAGAGTCAACCTGCGTCTCGGTTTCAAGAAGTTTCGAAATGCCGAGCGCTCTCCTGATCGACGGCGAAGCGTTTTGTATCGCCTCTCTCAACAGCAGGCTGTCCCCGGACGCGGCGACGGAATCCTGGGCAAAATCGAGGAACACCAGTCCGGTGTTGGGCGATTTCACCGGAGAAGCCTTCACGCTGTCCTGGCGACCGGGTCCCAGTCCCATCTTCTCCAGGCGGGAAAGTGCCTCCTTCGCCGGCGTGTATCCCGCCTCCGCCGATTTCTTCACCCAGACGTAGGCGGAGTCGAAGTTACGCGGCACAACGAGATCTTCGGTGAGGAACTGCGCCATAGCATACTCCGCTTCCGCCATGTTTTTCAACGCACAGGAGCGGAACAGCCGGTAGGCTTCGAAAGGATCCCACTCCACCCCCCAGCCGTTGTAGCACATGATTGCGAAGTTGAACATCGCGGGGATGTAGGCCTGGTCGGACGCCTTCCGCATCCAGTAGGCCGCCCTGAGCGTGTCAGGAGCCGCACCCCGGCCGAGCAGGTACCGGAGGGAAAGCTCGTGCTGTGCAAGAACGTCCCCGGCGTTCGCCTTGCGGGTGACAATGAACGTCTCCCACATCTGGTACAGAGCGTCCGATTGCACGACGAGCGGGGGCTGCGGCGGCGGGCGGTATTTTTTGAAGACCGGGCTGTCGCTTTTTTCCTGTGCCGCGAGGGGGGAGAGAGACTCGAGGCACAGCGAGAGCAGGATGCCCGCCGCCAGGGCGATGGCACCGGAGCGCGGGGCGATTGCGGAGAATCTCATGCCGGCGGAGGAGGATGACGTCATTCGTACCTGAGGGCCTCGATCGGATCGAGGTTGGATGCCTTCCATGCCGGATAGACGCCGAACACGAACCCCACGACGGAGCAGGAGACGAGCCCGATGGCCACCCAGTCCCAGGGGATCACCGCGGGGGAATCCGTGAGTATGCTGACCACATTCCCCCCCCCAATCCCGGCGAGAACACCCACCGCACCACCGATTTCGCACAGTATCACCGCTTCGATCATGAACTGGCTGAGGATGTCGGATTTCTGCGCCCCGATCGATTTCCGGATCCCGATCTCGCGCGTCCGTTCGGTCACCGAGACGAGCATGATNNGCGATGCAGCTCACAAGCAGCACTCCCATTCTGAGATAGAGCGTGAAATCGTTGAACTGTTTGACGAGCGAATCGTTCGAAAAATAGCTGAAATCGTCCTCCTCTCCCGGTTTGACGTTCCGGGCGCTCCGGAGGATCCCGCGGACCTGCTCGATCGCGTCGTCCATCACCTCCTGGTTTGGTGACTTGACCATGATGTGCAGGCTCTGGTTCGACCTGCCGTACTTCTGGAAGTAGGTTGTGAGGGGTATGACGACGAAGTTATCCTGGTTCCCCCCGAGCGATGTCCCTTTTTTTGCGTACACACCGATGACCTGGAACACCCCCCCGTCCACCCGCACGGTCTCCCCCACCGGATCCACGTACGGAGGGAAGAGCTTCTCGGCCACCGCCGCCCCCAGGTCGATCACCGGCCTCCCCATATCGATATCCTGCGCGGTGAGGCCGCGGCCCGAGGCCACCGTCCAGTCATTGGTTTCCTGCCCCTCGATTGTCTCACCGTAGACGCCGACGTTCGGATTGGTCTTCTTCCCGGCCCAGAAAACGATCTTCCCCCAATCGGATCCCTCGATCCCGACGGAAGCGGCAAGCGAAGCCTTGTCACGCACCTGGATCGCCTCCTCGTACGTAATATTCTTCCTGTTCCGCATCTTCCTCCTCTGCTCCGGGGTGGTGTTGAAATCCACGCTGAATTTCTGGACCTGAAACGTGTTCGCGCCGAGCTGGGTCATCCCCTGCTCGATGCTGTTCTGGAGGACGCTAAGGGCGGTCATGACCGAGATGATGGAGAAAATACCGACGACGATCCCGAGCATGGTGAGGATGGAGCGGAGCTTGCCGGAACGTATTGCCGCAAGCGCCATGAGGAGGCTTTCTTTGAAATTGGCGAAGTTCAGGAAATGCGTCGTCATAAGATTCGGGTCACGGGTGATCAAAAGGACAGGATGAAATGTACCACATTCAGGCGGGAAATTCAACGGCGCTTGCGGCGCCACCGGAGGCGCCACCACCAGAACTTTATTCGAAGCGGAGGGCTTCGATCGGATCGAGGTTGGAGGCCTTCCATGCGGGATACACGCCGAAGACGAACCCGACCACCGAGCAGACAAGAATGCCGATCCCCACCCATTCCCACGGTATGATCGCAGGGACTTCCATAAGCAACCCGACGACGTTCCCCCCGATCACGCCGAGGACAATGCCGATAACCCCGCCGATTTCGCAAAGGATGACCGCCTCGATCATAAACTGCGTCAGTATGTCCATCTTCTGTGCCCCGATGGACTTGCGGACGCCGATCTCCTTTGTCCGCTCGGTGACGGAGACAAGCNNAGCATGATGTTCATGATGCCGACGCCCGCGGCGATCAGTGAGATCGAGCTGATGAGCAAGACGCCGAGCCGGAGGTAGAGCGTGAGGTCGTTGAACTCTTTGATGAGCGAGTCGTTCGAGAACCAGCTGAAGTCATCCTCCGCTCCGGGCGTGACGTGGCGGGCGGCCCGGAGGATCATGCGTGATTGTTCGATGGCATCGTCCACGACGTCCCGGTTCATGGCTTTCACCATGATGTGGATGTCGCGCCCCTCCTTACCGTACCTGGCGAAGAACGTCGTTATGGGCGTGCAGACGAAATTGTCCTGGTTTCCGCCGAGCGCCCCCCCCTTCTTCTGGAAGACGCCGACAACCTGATAGATCGCCCCGTCGACCCGAATCGACTGCCCGACCGGGTCCACGTAGGGGGGAAAAAGCTTCTCCACGACGGGCTTCCCCAGGACCGCCACCATCCGGGCCTGGCCCAGGTCCGCGTCCGAGAAACTTCGGCCGCTCTCGATCACCCAGTCGTTGGTGATGACGCCTTCGGGATTCTCGCCGCAGATCTGGATATTCGGGTTCGTCTTCTGTCCCTGCCAGAACACCACCCGCCCGAACTGCCAGCCCTCGATGCCGACTTCCTCTGCGAGCGTCGCCTTCTCCTTGACCTGGAGCGCCTGCTCGTAGGTGATGTCCTTCCGGTTCCGGAAGCGCCCCCGGTGGTCGTCGCCGAATGACTGGGGGTATTTCTGGATCTGGAACGTATTGGCGCCGAGCTGCGTGATCCCCTCCTCGATGCTGTTCCGCAGGACACCCAGCGCCGTCATCACCGAGATGATGGAAAAGACGCCGACCGCCACGCCGAGGAGTGTGAGCACGGAGCGGAGCTTGCTCCCCCGTATTGCAGCGAGGGCCATCAGCAGGCTCTCGCGGAAGCTGTCCCACTGCAGCACAAGTCTACTCATATCTGAGCGCCTCCACGGGGTCCATTTTCGCCGCCCTGTAGGCGGGGAGGAACCCGGAGATAAGGCCCACAACCAGCGAGATGCCGATCGATATAAACACCACCGAGACCGGCATCGCCGTGGGGAGGAACTTGTCGACGATCAGGCTGAGCGGGAAGGCGATAGCGAGCCCGATGATCCCCCCCATCAGGCAGAGGGCCGCGGCCTCGGAAAGGAACTGAATGAGGATCGTCCTCCGCTTCGCGCCGATGGCCTTCCGGATCCCTATCTCCCGGGTCCGCTCCGTCACCGAGACGAACATGATGTTCATNNCATGATGCCGATCCCCCCGACAAAGAGGGAGAGGCCCGTGATGAACAGCCCGATCGAGGCGATGACAAGACTAATCGGCGCAAATGTCTGTGTCAGAATCTCCTGCTGGTTGATGTTGAAATCGTTCGCTTTCCCGGGGGCGAGCCCGCGTATCGACCGCATGATCCCTTCGAGCTCGAGCTTTGCATCATCGAGCTGCTTCAGGTCCGCGACCTTCACCTGTATCGTGACGTCGCGCCTGCCGCCGAACTGGTTCTCAAACGAATTGAGGGGGACAAAGACCCGCGTGTCCGCTGTGAACTGGCCGAAGATCCCCCCCTGCTTCTCCATCGTCCCGATGATCGTATAGGGGAACCCCGACACCCGGATGGTTTTCCCGATGGGATCGCCGCGCGGGAACAGGTTTTCGACGACCGTCGCTCCGACGACACAGACCGGGCGTCCCCCCGCCGATTCGTCGGCGGTAAAGAACCTGCCGTCCCCCAGCGTCACTCCCGCGGTAGCGAGGTACTGGGAAGTGGTCCCGCTGATAAACCCCCCCTCCATGCTGTTGTCAGCGTACGTCACGCGCCGTCCCGTCGCGACGACGGGGGCCACCGCAGCGGCGAACAGCGACTGCCGTTCGATCCTCGCTGCGTACGATACCTGAAGCATGCGCCGGTTGCGGATCGTGGACCAGTCATCGTTGGACACCCAGGGGAATTTCTGGATGTACAGCACATCCGTCCCGAACGCCTCGGCGCTCTTCTCGAAGGCGCGGTTCACGCCTTCGATGGCGGTCGCCATGAGCGTCACGGACACGATGCCGATGATGATGCCGAGCGTGGTGAGGACGGAACGCATCTTGTTCGCCCGGATCGCCCGGAACGAAATCGCCAGGCCTTCCTTGAGCTCCGTGAAAAAGTATCCCATGCCCCTCCCTCCCTCAGGATGCCTTTGCCGCAGTGTAGGTGCGCCGTTTGGTCACCGGTTCGTCGCTCTCGATATGGCCATCGCGCAAGCGTATCGTCCTGTGCGCATGTTCAGCGATGTCCGGCTCGTGCGTGACGAGTATGATCGTGTTCCCCTGGCTGTGCAGTTCCTGGAAGAGCATCATGATCTCTTCGCCGGTCTTGGAATCAAGGTTCCCCGTCGGCTCATCGGCGAGTATGATCGAGGGTTTCGTCACAAGGGCCCGCGCGACGGCCACGCGCTGCCGCTGGCCACCCGAGAGCTCGTTCGGTTTGTGATGGATCCGGTCCCCCAGCTGGACGTGCTGGAGCGTCTCGGTGGCGCGCCGCTTCCGCTCCGCGGATGGGACGCCGGCGTAAATCAGCGGCAGCTCCACATTGTGCAGGGAATCGGACCGGGCCAGGAGGTTAAACGTCTGGAAGACAAACCCGATCTCCCTGTTCCGGATCTTCGCGAGCTCGTTGTCGTTCATTTCGCTCACATTGAGGCCGTTAAACAGGTACTGGCCGGAGGTCGGTGTGTCCAGGCACCCGATGATGTTCATCAGTGTGGATTTGCCGGATCCCGAGGGCCCCATGATCGCCACGTATTCGTTCCTGGCGATGTTGACCGTTACGTCGCGGAGCGCCAGGACCTGTTCCGCGCCACCCATGTCGTATGTCTTGACGATGTTCTTGAACTCGATGATGTTTTCCATCGTTCCGTCCCTCGTTGCGATGAGTGTGCCTGTCAGGATGCTTTCTCCGGTGCCCCGGTGCCCGGCTTGTGCGCTTCTTCGATTCTCACCTTGGCGCCGTCCTCCAGCTCCCTGTTGATTGCCTTGTAGCTCCCGGACACGACCTGCGCCCCCTCGGAGACCCCTTCGGTGATCTCCACGTACTGGTCGCTTGCGATCCCCCGTTTCACCGTGACCGCTTTTGCCACGCCGTTCTCCACGACGAACACGATCTCTTTCGGCTTGTTCTCGTTCTTGGTTTTTTGCGACTGTCCCGCCGTCATCACCATGCCGCTCTGCCCGTCAGTCGGCGCCTGCTTGACATCCATCTTGGGCGCACGGGTCGTCACGCACTGAATGGGGACCGAGAGAACGTTTTGCTTCGTCATCGTCTCGACATCGGCGGTCATGGACATCCCCGGCCTGAGCGTCACGCCGGGATCAACAATGCGCATCTTCACGGTGAAGTTTGTCACTTCCTCCTGCGTTCCGAGGTTTTTCGATGTCCCGGTGTTCGCGATCTCGTACACCACCGCATTCACTTTCCTGTCCGGGAAGGCGTCAATGGAAATGCGCGCCGTATCCCCCACGTGGACGAGGATGACATCGTTCTCACTGACGTCGACCTGCGCTTCCATCTTCGACAGGTCCGCCACGGTCATAACATTTGTCCCCTGGAATTGCTGCGTCCCGAGGACCCGCTCACCAAGCTGGTTATTCAACTGGCTGATCGTCCCGTCCATCGGAGAGGTGATCGTGGTTTTCCTCAGGCTCTCCTCCGCCTGGTTCAGGGATGCCTCGGCCTGTGCGTACTGGGCTCTTGCGCCATCGTAGGCCGAACGGGCCTGGTCGAAGTCCGACTGCGCGATCAGGCTTTTTGCCATCAGCCCCTGTGCGCGCTTGTAGTCCGCCTCCGCCTTCACGAGCGCCGACTTCACCTGCTGAAGCCCGGCCTTGAACTGATCCCTCTGCGCGACATAGATGTCCGGCTTGATCTTCAGGAGGATGTCACCTTTCTTCACCCTGTAACCCTCTTTCACCGGCAGGAGAACGATCTCTCCGCTCACCTCGGGGGAAATCTGAGCGTGCACCTCCGGCTGTATCTTGCCTGTGGCCGTCACCACTTGGGTCAGTGTCCGCGTGCTCACCTTTTCCACGTTGACCGCGAGGATCGGCTCCTTTTTGCTGCCGAGGAACGCGATCAGGACAAGTGCAACGACGACCAGCCCGATGATCGAGAAGATGATCAGCTTCTTCCGCGATTTTTTCCCGTTTGATGCCATGCTCAATGCTCCTTATGTGAGAGTGCGCGGCGGATGTGCGTTCAGTACGCACGTTCACCGATACTGTACTCGACGTTCTTCTTGGCGGTGATGTAGTTATAGACCGAATTCACGAGGTTCACCTGGGCCTGGACGAGTGCGGCGTTGGCGGTGAGAAGATCGAGCAGCGTCCCTGCTCCGAGATTATACTTTTCCTCCGCAATCTTCCTGTCCTCCGTCGCGGAGGTGACCCCTTTCTGGCTGACCTCGTACTGTTTGCGGGCCGCCTCAAAATCAAGAAGTGCCTTCTTGAGCTGTGCATAGACGTCGCGCTCGGCCTGAACGACGCCGATCTCCGCTATGCGCCGGTTCGCCACTGCGGACTGCACATTGGCATTGGTAGCAAACCCGTCAAACAACGTCCAGGAAATCCTGAGTCCCCAGTTGATCGTCTTGGTGTCCGAGAGATTGCTGAGAGCATCGGCCGTCCCGAGCGAGTACCCTGCCGAGGCATTGACGGCCGGGAAGTACGTGCTCTTGGCAGAAGTCACGCCGGAAACCGCGGCATTGTATGTCTCGACCGCGCTCTTGTAATCCGGGCGTGCGGCGAGCGACCGCTGTTCGAGGTCTTTGAAGCTTCCGTACAGCGAGGCCGTCGAATCCAGCTGACCAGCGCTGATCTCCAGCGAGATCGACGGGTCATTGAACGTGTACTCGGCTCCGACGTCGAGGCCGATCAGGTCGACAAGGTCGGCCTTGGATTTGTCATATGTCGCCTGCGCCTGGATGAGCGCAAACTCGTCAGCCGCGACGATCGACTGTTGCCTGTAGACATCCGCCCGGGCCGACGCACCCACCCGGGCGGACTCCGTGATCCGTTCGAGCTGCTTGTTGTCACGCTTCAGGTTTTCGTCCGCCACCTTCACGAGTTCATTGTTCCGGAGAATGTTCAGGTACGCGCTCTCCGTCTGGAAGACAATCGACTGCCGGGTCCGGACAGCAGTCTGTTCCGCGGAAACGGACCGTGAGGCCGCCTGGCCTACCAGTCCCTGGCGGTTGAACCCGTCGAAAAGCGTCAAGTTTGCACTGAGCCCGCTCCCAAACTGGTTGATCGTGTTCTTGCTGGGGGGGATGATGAATGTCCCTCCTCCCAGGTTCGTCGTGGTACTGAAGGCCTTGTCCGTCGAATAGCGGTTCCACGAACCCGATGCAGAAAGGAAGGGGAGATATCCGCCATATGCGGCTGTAACAGCCGCCTGTGCTGAACCGATGCTGGCATCAGCCTGTACGACGCTCAGGTTGTGCTGAAGAGCGACCTGCGTTGCCTGATCGAGCGTCAGGTTGTTCGATTGACCGTAAAGGAACTGACCGCAAAGTGCCGCTGCGGTCAATATGACTGCCTTGAAGAATCGCATAAAATGCTCCTGGGATGGCGGTTGCTGACGGTACTTCTTTAACGGTGGGTTCAAGTGAATGTTTCAGAAAAAAGTGTCACAAACGGCTCTCCTGAGCCAGTATTCCATCTTTTATTGACTGGAGGTACGCAAGTGCGGCGTCATGCTCGTTCGGAATCCTCCCGTCCAGGATTGCCTCCTCGATGGCCTTTTTCAGCATCCCGACAGTCTTCCCCGGTTGAAGGGCGCAGACGGTCATGATCTCATCCCCCCTGACGGGGGGCTGCCAGTTCCGGAGCCGGTCCCTCTCTTCCACCTCCACGATCTTCCGCGTGACGATCTCGTAGTTTTCCCTGTACCGTGCGACAAGCGCGGGGTTTTTCGAGGTGATATCCGCCCGGCAGAGTATCATCAGATCGTCGATGTCATTGCCGGTCTCGAAAACCAGCCTGCGCACGGCAGAGTCCGTGACGCCGTTGTCGACCAGGGCCATCGGGCGCAGGTGAAGGCGCACGAGCTTTTCCACATACGGGAGGTGCTCGTGGGGGAGCTTCAGCTTCTGGAATATCTTCTTCATCATGCGCGCGCCGATTTCCTCGTGGCCGTGGAACGTCCACCCGGTCCCTTCCTTGAACGCCTTGGTCCTGGGTTTGGCGATATCGTGGACGAGCGCCGCGAAGCGGAGCCAGAGGTTGCCGGATGCGAGGGCCACATTGTCGACCACCACGCACGTGTGGAGGAACACATCTTTGTGATGGTGGTCCCTCCGCTGATCCACTCCCGACATCAGCGCGATCTCGGGGAAAACGCGCTGGAGCAGCCCCGTGTCGAACATCAACCGGAGCCCCACCGAGGGAGCCGCCGTCGCGAGGATTTTCAGGAACTCTTCGGTGATTCTCTCGCCTGCAACGATGGAGAGGCGGTCGCCCATGCCGGCAATCGCCTCCAGGACCTGAGGGACTATCGAGAAATTCAACTGCGAGGCAAAGCGGACCGCCCGCATCATCCTCAAGGGGTCGTCGTCAAATGTCTTCTCCGGGTCGAGAGGAGTGCGGAGGATCCGGCTCTTCAAATCCTCCCTTCCGTTGAACGGGTCATGCAGGAGTCCGACGGTTTCCCGGTTCAGTGAGACCGCCATCGCATTCACCGTGAAATCCCTCCGCAGGAGATCCTCGGCGAGCGTTGCGGGAGCGACCGAGGGATTCCGCGAAGACGGATTGTACCGCTCCGTGCGGGCACCCACAAATTCCACGGTCCCTTTCTCTGAAGGTATCCGCGCGGTGCCGAACCGCTCAAATGCCACGACGTTCCCGGCGCCGATCTCCCGGGCCACCGTCCGCGCGAAGCCGATACCGTCCCCCATGACCAGAATGTCTATGTCCCGGTCTGCCTTCCCGAGAAGAACGTCACGCACGTATCCACCCACGACATACACGTCAATCCCGGACCGGTCGGCGATCCCCCCGATGGCGCCGAGCAAGGGATGCGCGACGGCAATATGGTCTCCGCGCGCTTCCATCACATCGCGAAGGACTGCTGGCTGATCTTTTCCATGATGGCGTTTGCGACCTCGAGAGCCCGCTTGCCGTCCTCGCCGTTCACGACCGGGCGCGTGCCCGCGGCGATCGCAGAGGCGAACAGCGCCAGCTCGTGCCGCAGAGCGTTCACCTCCTTCACTTCGGGAAGCTCGTACACAATTTTGCGCCTATGTTTCCCCGAGCCGATCTCGCCGAGCATCATTGTCCCCTTCACGTCCGGCTCGTCTTCGCCGACGAGACGGAACACTTCCGCAGTCCCCTCAGAAAAATCGATTGAGATATATCCGCTTTTCTGGAAGAGTCGCATTTTCCGCATCTTCCGCTGGGAGATCCGGCTCGCTGTCACGTTCGCCACGCACCCGTTCTCGAACTGGAGCCGTGCATTGGCGATGTCGACGCTGTCCGACACCACCGCAACGCCGCTCGCCTCCACCGCCTGGACGGGCGAATGCACGAAAGAGAGGATCAGGTCTATGTCGTGTATCATCAGGTCGAGGACGACCCCGACATCCGTTCCCCGGGGATTGAACTGGGCGAGCCGATGCGATTCGACGAACATGGGTGCGATCCGGTATTTCTCAAGTGCGAGGATCGCGGGGTTGAACCGCTCGATGTGGCCCACCTGGATGAGGAGCCCCCGTCCGGACGCGACGCTGCACAGCTGTTCCGCCTCCGCGACGGTCTCCGTGATCGGCTTCTCCACAAAGACGTGCTTCCCGCGCCCGAGGGCCTTCAGCGCCACGGCGAAATGCGCGTTGGTGCTCGTGGCGACGGTGACGGCGTCCACGGAATCCAGCAATTCATCAAGGCTATCCGGAGCTGCCGTGCCGTACTGGCCGGCGACGCTCTTCGCACGGTCCGTGTCGGCGTCAAAAACGCCCGAAAGGTGCACGCCCGGAATATCCGCGAGCATTTTCGCATGCAACGATCCGAGGTGTCCTACGCCGATGACGCCGATCCGCAAGGGGTCCACAGATGCTCCTGAGAGGTTAATTGTTCTGTCGTCGGGCACCGTCCGGCACGTAACGGACGTCCCTTTTCAACCAGGAGAGAAAGCCCCCGACCTCCTCGAAGACGACATCGGCCCCCGCGCCCGCCACGCGTTCCCTGTCGTAGGAGTCCCACAGGACGGCAACCGATGTCGCGCCCGCACCCCGTGAGGCCGTGATGTCCCCCATGGCATCGCCCACCATAAGCACCTCTGCGGGAGCGAGCGAGAAGGCCTCGATGAATTTGCGAATCCCCTCGGGGTCGGGCTTGTGCCGGATGACGTCGTTCCCCGAGACGATCAAGTCGAAGTATCCCGCGATCCCGAGGACTTCGAGCGTGATCATTGCCGTCCGTCTCCCTTTTCCCGTGAAGACTCCGAGCGGGATCCCCGTCGTCTTCAGGAACGCCAGGACCTCGTCCATCCCCTCGTGGAGCCCAGCCATGGCGTGATGGTGACGGCTGTAGAAATCGCAGAGATCGTCCATGGCGGCATCGAGGCGCTCCTCCCCGACGATCGATATGAGGGCCCCCTCCTCGGGGGGGCCGAAGAGGGCGATGATTTCCCGGGGTCCGTATGTCCGCCCGCAGTACTTGGCAGTGATGAAGTTGAACGTAGCAAATATGAGCTCGTTCGTCCTCGTGAGCGTCCCATCGATGTCGAAGAGGACGCCTGCGACACTCAGGCGTCCGTCACGGGAAGGTCCGGTGCGTTCGTGCATGTCCATAGCTTCCAAATATACCGATCTGCCGGGCGAATTTCAATGAACGGTCTCTGCCTTGCAATTCGAGGCGCATTGTGATAAATTATGCGCATGCAAGAGGCGCATCTCGCACGACAGGTCATTCTCAAGAACAAGGAGGAACGGCGCATCGTCGCCGGTCACCCCTGGGCATTCAGCAACGAAATCCGCGAAACCAGGGGAAGCCCCGCCGTCGGCGACGTAGTCGAGCTCGTGGCGGCGAGCGGGCTTTCGCTCGGGATCGGCCTGTACAACCCCCACTCGTTGATCGCTTTCCGGCTTCTCTCCAGTACGATCGTCGAGATCGACCGGGACTTTTTCTCTGCGCGAATCGCATCGGCCCGGGATCTCCGCGAGCGGCTGTACCCGGGTGAAACCGCCTACCGCCTCGTCCACGGTGAGGGGGACTTCCTCACGGGGCTCGTTATAGACAGGTTCAACGATCAGTTCGCGGTCCAGACCTTTTCCTTCGGGATGGAACAGCGCCTCCCGCTCATCTGCGAGGTTCTGAACGACCTGTTCCACCCCTCCTCTATCGTCGCCCGGAATGAATCCCCCCTCCGGGCGCTCGAGAACCTTCCGATGCAGCGCGCTGTTCTCTCCGGAGAGCCCTCTCCCACACTGATCATCGAGCGCGGGTTGCGGTATACCGTTGATCTCAGGGACGGACAGAAAACGGGCTTTTACCTGGACCAGAGGGAGAACCGGGGGTTACTCGAACGGTTCAGCAAGGGGGCGGACGTCCTGGACGCCTTTTGCAACGACGGTGGATTTGCCCTCTCCGCGAGCCGCGGAGGGGCCAAATCCGTCCTTGGGATCGACATTTCCGCCGACGCCATCGCCCGCGCGCGGGCCAATGCGCTTCTGAATGGGATCGAGAACGTCTGTTTCGATGAGGGGGATGTGTTCAAGAAATTGGCGCAGCTTGGCGAAGCCGGCCGGAAGTTCGACATGGTGGTGCTTGATCCGCCGTCGTTCACCAGGAGCAGGAAAAATGTCCAGGCGGCGAAGAAAGGGTACCGGACGCTTCACCTGGCGACTTTCCCCCTTATCCCGGAGGGGGGAATGCTCATGACCGCCTCCTGCTCCCATCACATCCTCCCGGAGGTTTTCCAGGAAATCGTTGACGACGCCGCCCGCCGGGCCGGGCGGCGGCTGCAGCTTCTTGAATGGCGGGGCGCGGCACCTGACCATCCTGTACTCCCCGCGGTTCCGGAAACGCGTTACCTCAAGCTGGGCGTCTACCGTGTTCTCTGATCAAAAGACCAATGTCGCGAGGAGGGACGTTACCATGCACAGGAGCCAACTGCCGATGCACGTTCTGACCTTCGTCGTCCTGGCTATCGCACCGCTGGCATCCGCGCAGCCCCGTTCGTACCCGGGACAACCTGACAGCTCAACGCGCGGCACGACGACCACGTCGTACGATCAGGGAGAGTACCCCAACACCTGGGGGGTGGACGTGATGATCTCCACCAACGGGTTCGGACTCGGGACATTCTACAGGCGGGAATTCACTCCCGATGTGTTCGGGTTCATCAGCTTTTCGATCTCCGAAGCCAAAGACTCCCGGGAGATCGAACAGTATGACATTTACGGCAACTCCACGGTTCCGGGAAAGCTGAACCGGTTCATGGTCTTCCCCCTCATGTTCGGCGTCCAGTACAGGCTCTTCCGGGAAGATATCGTCGAGACTTTCCGCCCGTACGTGAACGCGGCGGTCGGACCCACGCTGATCTACATGAGCCCCTTTGTCGATCTGGTGCCGCAGGCGGACGGATCACTGCTAGTTAACCAGGTGGAGTTTTTCAAGAGCTTCAGCCGCGGGACACCGCACTACACGGCATCGGCATACATCGGGTTCGGCGCGAATTTCGGGGGGGAGAAATCGGGGATGTTCGGCGTGAACTTCCGGTATTACTTCACCTACCTGGTGGGGGACGGACTCCCGTCGCTGTATGACACCAACACCGGTCTGCTTGCAGCGCGGAAAAAGGATTTCGGGGGGTTTTTCATCACACTGAATGTCGGCCTCGGGTATTAATGGCGAAAGGCACTGGCANNTGTAACGGCGTGAACAACCTACGAAGAGGCCGGTTCCCCGCCCGTGATGTGTGTCACGATTTCAGATAGGCCCTGAGATATTTCCCCGTGTGAGATGCCGGATTCGCGGCAATTTCCTCCGGCGTCCCCGCCGCGACNNGGGCCGAGATCGATGACGTAATCGGCGCACTTGATCACATCGAGATTGTGTTCGATGATGACGACCGAGTTCCCGGCTTCTATGAGAGCGTTGAAGCACCGGAGCAGCCTTGCGATGTCGTCGAAGTGGAGTCCTGTCGTGGGCTCGTCGAATATGAACAGGACGTGCTTGTCGGAGGAGGGCATGACGAGGTGCGCCGCCAGCTTGATGCGCTGGGCTTCCCCGCCGGAGAGGGATGTCGCCGGCTGGCCGAGCCGGATGTAGCCGAGGCCGACCTCATCCAGCACGCTTAAACGGTGAGCCACTTTCCTTCCCGGACCATCCTGCCCGAAAAATGCGATCGCCTCCGTCACGGTCAGGCCGAGGACCTCATCGATGCTTTTTCCCCGGTAGCGGACGTCGAGGATTTCCTTCTTGTACCTTTTCCCCTTGCACACGTCACAGGGAAGAAACAGGTCGGCAAGAAACTGCATTTCCACCTTGAGAACTCCGTCACCCTCGCATTCATCGCATCTCCCGCCCGGCACGTTGAACGAGAACATACCCGGGGTGTACCCATGGATCTTCGCAGATTGCGTCGCGGCAAAAAGGGCCCTGATCTGGTCAAAGACCTGTATGTACGTGACAGGGTTTGACCGGGGCGTCCTTCCGATCGGAGACTGATCCACAAGCTCCACCCCGCTGATCTGCTCCCCCCCGGCGATCGACCGGTATGCTCCCTGCGGGGCCCCCGGCGCACGTTTCAATCCCTGATACAGCACTTCATGGACAAGCGTGCTCTTCCCGCTCCCGCTGACCCCGGTGACACACACGAGCATGCTCAGCGGGATACTGACATCGATCCCTTTCAGATTGTGCCGGGCCGCCCCTGTGATGCGGATCTCCCGCCCGGAGGGGACGCGCCGGGATCCGGGGATCGGGATGCGCGATTTCCCGCCCAGGTAGGACCCGGTGAGGGATCGTCCGTCCCGCATGATCTCCTGGAGCGTGCCGGCGGCGACCACCTCCCCGCCCCGTTCGCCCGCACGCGGACCCATGTCCACGATCATGTCGGCCGACCGCATCATATCGGCGTCATGCTCCACCACAATCACCGTGTTCCCCGCGTCTTTGAGTGCCCGGAGGATCCGGATGAGCCGGCCGTTGTCCCTGGGATGGAGCCCGATGCTGGGTTCGTCCAGGACGTAGACTGCACCGACGAGGGAGGAACCGAGCGATGTCGCAAGATTGATACGCTGCGATTCACCTCCCGAGAGCGTGCTTGACAGTCGATCCAGCGTCAGATAGCCGATCCCCACGTCATCCAGGTACGCGATGCGCCGCTTCAGTTCATCCATGATCCGGCGCGCGATGGCGGACTCCTCGGCCGACAGCTTCAGCGAAGCGAGGAATTGCCTGACGTCCGTGATGGTCATGGCGACGACTGCGGCGATCCCCTTGTCTCCGACGCGGACCGCAAGCGCCTCCGGCCGGAGCCGGGCACCCCCGCACGCGGGACACGTCGTGTACCCCCGGTACCTGCTCAGGAGCACGCGGTAGTAAATCTTATAGGCTTTCTTCTCGATTATCCGGAAGAACTGATTCAGGCCTTCAAAATCCCCGTTTCCCTCCCGGATCAACCGGAGCTCCCGCTCGTTCATCTCTGCAAACGGGACATCAAGCCTGATGTCGGCCTTCCCGGAAGACCGCACAAGGGCCCGGAGCCAGTCTTTATATTTCGGCGTTGACCAGGGCTGAATTGCCCCCTGGCGGATCGTCTTCCGTTTGTCAGGAACCACGAGGTCCATATCGATCCCCACGGCCCGCCCGAACCCCTGGCATTCCGGGCAGGCCCCGAACGGGTTGTTGAATGAAAAAAGGCGGGGGTCGGGTTCCTCGTAGTCGATGTGGCAATCGGGGCATGCGAAATTCTGGTTGAACCGAAGCGGGGCGCCGTCCCCCGTCACGATCAGGGACGCCCGCCCGTTACCGGAAGCAAACGCGGATTCGACGGAATCGGCGAGGCGTTCGTTCCGCTCATCATTCCTGAAGACCAGGCGGTCAACGAGCACCTGGATCCCGGCGGCCGGCATCTTCGCGGGTCCCCCGGATTCATTCAGATCGATGATTTCCTCCCCCACGACCACCCTGAAGTACCCTTCCCTCTTTATGTTCTGCAGGGATTCCGCGACCGGCTCGCGCGGATGCGTCGGGAGGGGGAACGTGACAAGGATTTTCAATTCCGTCCCGGCCCCCGAGAGCCGTTCACGGAGGGCGGATTCGACGGTTGCCACAGAATCGCGCGTGATCATGCGCCCGCACTTCCGGCAGAATGTGCGGCCCGCGCGCGCGAAGAGAAGTCTGAGATAATCGTACACTTCCGTC
>PMJR01000005.1 GCA_003158475.1 Ignavibacteriota bacterium
CCGCACTCACTCCCATCCAATCGCATCAGTTCATTGCTGGTGGATAGCAGGAATCGACTCTGGGTTGGAACGGAGGATTGCGGGCTCTCACTGTACGACCCGGCCCGGGAGCGATTCATCCATTTGTATCCAAATCTGGATGACTCCCCCAGGACTAAGAATACGACGGTCAGTGCGATGATCGAGGACCGCTCCGGCCACATCTGGCTTGCAATGTCATCACCCTATGACGTCGTCCGTGTGGAAATCCCGGTCAGTGGGGAATCGAACGACATGGATAGTCTTGCTGCGAGCCTTCATTTCAAGAGGTTTCCGATCGGAACGTCCGGATTCGGTGCATACGATTTGTGCGAACGAAAGGATGGCAGGATCCTCATTGCCAGCCACACCGGGCTGCTCATACTTGACCCCGCAGGTGCGGCCGTTTCGCATCCACATTTGACCGAACCCATCGGACGCCGACTCGATTCCACTCTCGTCAACTGCCTCTATCAGACCTCAGATGGAAGACTCTGGCTGGGGACAGCAACTGAGGGAGTGTTTCGAATCGATTGGGGGACCACAATGGTAGTAAACTACCGTCACCGCGAACGAGACAGTCTCTCGATCACGACCGATGAGATCTGGGATATGGCGGAGGACCGCCGGGGAAACATGTGGATCGGGACCATTAATGGTGTCGAACTTCTCTCTCCGGAGACAGGAAAGCGCATACCTTATATGACCTACGAACAACCCTTCGCGGGGTATGAAGGAATCCGCCTCTCAGTCGACTGCGGAGGGAGGTTCTGGGTTGGCACAGCTTCCGACCTCTACCTCCTCACCGTACGGTCACAACACTTTCCGCACTTCTCGTTTTGGAACCGATGGACACCACAAAACAGACCGAGCCCTCAAACCCCCGGCCCAACCCATAGACACTGGCAGCCGCTGGGCTCTTTCCAGGACATCAAACAAGCACCCGATGGATATATTTGGGGAATGTCGGAGGGGAAGCTGCTTGAGATCGATCCGGTGAACCGAAGCATCATCAAGACAATCTACGTTTTCGAGGCGAAGGGGATCAAGACCTTTGGCCAATCATCGATCCTGGACGAGAAGGGGAATTTCTGGCATGTAGCCTGGGACCTTGGTCTCTTTAAAGTAAACTTGACCAATGGCATGGTCACGAACTACAACTATGACCCGCCCTTTGGTAAAACTACCACTCTCCACTCCATCGCGCACGGTTCCGGAGATTCACTGTGGATCGGAGCATTTAACCAGGGAGTGTTTAAGTTCAGTCCTGCCGGGGAAAGATTCCTGGCAACTCCCTTCAAATCCGGCTATGGTGTTATGAAAGACCATGAGGGGAAAATCTGGATTACCGGGTATGATGGCCTGACTGTCTTTGACCCAGTGACGGGAACGACAGACAAGTTTGTTAATGTGCCATCCGATCCACATTCATTGAGCAGGACGCTCCCCCAGGGGCCGTACGAGGATCATTCCGGGAGAATCTGGGTGGGTGGAGGAACTGTCATCAATCTCTGGAACCCGGCGACCTGTCAATTCTTGACCCTTCGAACGGAAAGTACATGAATTTAAGCCAGGATGATGGACTCTGCAGCAGCATTACTAACATCGTAAACCTTGAGGACGGCAGAATACTTCTCTCAGGTTTTGCTGGGCTAAACCTTTTCTCGGCGGACAGCGTCAATCCGGACCTCACCCCACCTCCACTTGTCCTCACAAGGATGACGATCAATGATGAACCGGTCGGCCCTCCACGGCCTCTTAACGGGTCCGGCTCTCTGCACCTGTCACATACGCAGGACGTCTTCGAGTTCGAGTTTGCCGCTATTGATGTCGATCCGCGTGGCCCTGCGGAGTACCGGTATCAGCTTGAGGGGTACGAGAGGGACTGGGTAAAGCCGACAGACCGCCGTTATGTAAGATACACCAACGTACCTCCGGGTAATTACGTGTTCAAAGTCAGGGCTGCATCAGCCTGGGACAGATGGCCTGACCAGGAGATCACAATTGCCATCGCCATCGCGCCGCCGTGGTGGCGGACGTTATGGGCCTACGGCGGGTATGGACTATGTTTCATCGCATGCCTGTTTGGAGCTTATCGGCTGAGACTACAGCAGATTCAGCTGAAGCAAGCGGCGGAGATGGAACACTTCCAGGCAGAGCATCTTGCGGACGTGGACCGTCTCAAGTCCCGGTTCTTTGCCAACATCTCACATGAATTTCGCACCCCCCTAACACTCATCCTGGGACCGATTCAAAAATGGCGCAATAGGGCTCACGAGGAAGCTGAAGAGAAAGATTTGGGAATGGCCGAGCGCAACGCCCACCGTCTCCTCAGGCTCATAAACCAGTTGCTCGATCTCTCCAAGTTGGAAGCAGGCGCGATGAAGCTGCGGGCAAGCCGGATGAACATCATTCCGATTGTCAAAGGGATTGCCTACTCGTTCGAGTCATCTGCGGGAATAAGAGGAGTTGCACTGAATGTGCATGTTGAACATAAAGAGATCGCCGTCTACTGTGACAGGGACATGGTGGAGAAGATACTGAGTAACCTCCTGTCGAATGCGTTCAAGTTTACGCCGGCGGGAGGAGCGGTGAAAGTGGAGGTTTCAGAACTCACCCTCCATCCCCCTCTCTTGATAAAGGTGGGAGAGTTCGTAGAAATTTCAGTGGCGGACACGGGCGTGGGCATTCCGCCGGAACAACTCGACAAGGTCTTCGACCGCTTCTATCAGGTTGATACTTCCCAAACGCGAGAGCATGAGGGATCGGGTCTCGGACTCGCACTCGTAAAGGAGCTGGTCGAGTTGCATCACGGGACGATTCAAGTGCAGAGTGAAGTCGGGCAAGGGACGACGTTCACGGTTCGACTTCCATTGGGGCGAAGCCACTTAAGGGAGGGTGAGATCGTTGAGGTGCCTGAAAGTGTCGAGCCGACGATGCAAGGAGAGGGCGCTCTTGTCGACAAGGCTGGTGGGGGAGCAAAGGAAGGAGCAGAACCTGAGCAAGCCAGAGGTGAGAAGCCCATTGTTCTCGTTGTTGAGGACAATGCTGACGTTCGTACATATATTAAGGACTATCTGGTTCCTGCCTATCAAGTGGCCGAAGCAAGAGATGGAGCTGACGGCATCGAGAAAGCTCTGGAAACTATACCCGACCTGATCATCAGCGATGTCATGATGCCGAAGAAAGATGGATACGAAGTGTGCCGCACGTTGAAGCTCGATGAAAGGACCAGCCATATCCCGATTATCCTCCTCACTGCAAAAGCGGCAAGCGAGAACAAGATTGAAGGGTTGGAGATTGGTGCCGATGACTACCTCATCAAGCCGTTCGAGCCGAAGGAGCTTGTCGCGAGGGTCAAAAACCTCATCAATCTAAGACGGAAGCTGAGAGACCGATTCAAAGCCTCGGTTCCGCTGAAGCCCGGCGAGATTGCTGTTACGTCTATGGATGATGTATTTCTAAACAAAGTGATGACGGCAGTTGAACAACATATAGAGGACGAGCGCTTCCACATTGACGAGCTCAGTGCCCTGGTGGGAATGAGCCGGAAGCAATTACATCGCAAACTTACCGCATTGACAAATCAGGCACCGGGGGAATTCATTCGCTACATTCGCCTCCACCGAGCAATGGATCTGCTGCAAAAGGGTGCCGGAACGGTCTCAGAGGTCGCTTACAGGGTCGGGTTCAGCGATCCTTCTTATTTTTCGAAGTGCTTCCGCCAGCAGTTTGGAAACGCCCCCACTGATGTCAGGAATTCATCGGGGCTGGCTGAAAATTCCGGCAAAACGACACAAATCCCTTCCTGATCGGACGTCTCCCCCGATCGATCTGCTCTCCACGTCACAGAATTACCCGAGATTGGCACTAAACTCCTTGGTACCCCCGCCCCCTGTTTTGCTACCTTTGTCCATTCTCAACACCTGATCCCAAGGAATTTGCGAAAGGAGGGAGCGGCGGGTTGATGGGTTTTGCTGCACTACCGTCCTACCCGACCACACACCGAGCCGTATGCACAGACCTTCTCACAGATCTCTCTGCAT
>PMJR01000151.1 GCA_003158475.1 Ignavibacteriota bacterium
TCTCCATGTATTCGCTCATGTCGACGCGCACGAGCGCGTTCTCGTCGTTGAACAGGAACTCCGCGAGCGCGCGGGCGAGTTCGGTCTTCCCGACCCCCGTGCTCCCGAGGAATATGAACGAGCCGATCGGCTTCTTTTCGTCCTGCAGCCCGGCGCGTGAGCGGCGTATGGCATCGCTGACCGCCTTCACGGCTTCCGGCTGGGCGATGACGCGTTCTTCCAGCCGTTCCTCGAGGTGGAGCAGCTTGTGCCTGTCGCTCTCCAACATCCTTGAGACCGGGATGCCGGTCCACCGCGCAACGATCCCGGCGATGTCCTCGGCGTCAACCTCTTCCTTGAGCATTTTCTGGTTTTGCTGGACCTCCGCGAGTCTCCCGGAGGCCGCGGCGATCTTCTTTCCCAGCTCCGCGATCAGACCGTACCTGAGTTCCGCCACGCGCGCCAGGTCCCCTTCCCGCTCCTTTTTCTCGGCTTCGCTCCTGGCATTCTCCACCTCCCCCTTCATCGTCCGGATCGACTGGATCAGGCCTTTCTCCAGGTTCCAATGTGCACTCAGACCGGTGTGGGTCTGCCGTAATTCCGCCAGCTCCGCCTCAAGAGCGGCCAGCCGGTCTTTCGAGTCCTGATCCCGTTCCCTCCGGATAGCCTCCCTCTCGATTTCGAGCTGCTTGATCTTCCGTTCGACCGAGTCCAGTTCCTCGGGGAGGGAATCGATCTCTATGCGGAGCTTGGACGCCGCTTCGTCCACCAGGTCGATTGCCTTGTCCGGCAGGAACCGGTCGGCAATGTACCTGGCGCTCAGCTGCGCGGCGGCCACGATGGCACCGTCCGTGATCCGGACGCCGTGATGCACTTCGTACCGTTCCTTGAGTCCGCGCAGTATCGAGATCGTGTCCTCGATGCTCGGCTCGTCGACCATGACGGGCTGGAAGCGCCGCTCGAGCGCCGGGTCCTTTTCGATGTATTTCCTGTACTCGTCGATCGTCGTCGCGCCGATCGCTCGGAGATCTCCCTTCGCGAGGGCGGGCTTGAGCATATTGGCGGCGTCCATCGACCCCTGCGCGGCACCGGCCCCCACGAGTGTGTGCAACTCGTCGATAAACAGAATGATCTCTCCGCCGGAGTCCTCGACCTCCTTCAGGAGGGCTTTCAGCCGCTCCTCGAACTGTCCTCTGAAACTGGTCCCTGCGACGAGCGAGCCCATGTCAAGCGCCACAATCCTCTTCGTCTTGAGCGTCTCGGGAACATCCCCCTTGACGATCCGCTGGGCGATCCCCTCGGCGATCGCGGTTTTCCCCACACCCGGCTCCCCGATAAGGACGGGGTTGTTCTTGGTCCGCCGCGAAAGCACCTGGAGGACGCGGCGTATCTCCTCGTCCCGCCCTATCACGGGGTCCATTTTCCCCTTCCGGGCCAGATCGTTCAGGTCGCGGCCGTAGCGCGCGAGCGCCTGGTACTTCTCTTCGGGATTCTGATCAGTGACCCGCTGCGTCCCCCGTATCTCTTTCAGAACGGTGAGGACGGATTCCACGGTCACCCCCTGATCGCGGAGGAGCTTCCCTGCGATCCCATCGCGCGAAGCAACGATGGCCAGGAGCAGATGCTCCGTGCTCAGGTACTCATCGTGAAGGTCGTCCGCCTGTTTCTGCGCCGCTTCGATCAACCGCCCCGTCGCCGGTGAGAGCGACTGGCTGGCAATGTTCACGCCACTTACTTTCGGAAGACGGCCGAGGGCATCATTGACCTTGATCTTGAGATATCCGGAGTTCACACCGAGCTTCTCCAGCACCGGCACGACAGTTCCCTTCGGGTCCTGGACGAGAGCCGCGAGCATGTGCTCGGGCTCGAGCAACTGGTTACCATAACTGGAGGCGATCTCCTGCGCGTTCTGCAGGGCTTCCTGTGACTTGACTGTAAATTTATTCAGATTCATGTTTTCTTTCCTTCTCCCGTAGATTGCTCATCCAGCTTCTTCCCCGCCTTTTGCTCGATAATCATCTCGACGGCATTCTGCTTGTAATCCAGTCCGTCATGATGACCTCCCGGGTGTGCAAAAGGCGAGGGGTCTCCTCGCCTTTTGCATGATGACCGCAGCGTCCGTGTCCCTTATTTTTTCTCCTTGCCCTTGTCGTCCACCACTTCGTACTGCGCATCTTCGACCTTTTTCTCCCCGGCGCCCGGCTGCGCACCGCCGGCAGGTCCGGTCTGAGGTCCCGCCCCAGGCTGATCGCCTGCCTGCGTGGCCTGCTGGTACATCTGCGTCGAAGCTTCGTTCCATGCGGTGTTGAGCGCCTCCATCGAGCTCTTGATGGCCGCGGTGCTGTTGCTCTTCAGGGCTTCCCGAAGCTGCGCGTTGGCTCCTTCCACCTTGGCGCGGGCCTCCGCGCTGACCTTCGTGCCGAACTCCTTGAGCTGTTTCTCGGTCTGGAAGACCAGACTGTCCGCCTGGTTCTTCATGTCGATCTCTTCCCTCTTCTTCTTGTCCTCCTGGGCATGTGCCGAGGCGTCCGTCTTCATCTTATCGACCTCTTCCTTGCTCAGACCGCTGGAGGAGGTGATCCGGATCGACTGCTCCTTGCTCGTCCCCTTGTCTTTCGCGGAGACGTGGAGCATCCCGTTCGCGTCGATGTCGAACGTCACTTCGATCTGCGGCACGCCCCTGGGCGCCGGCGGGATCCCGTCGAGATGGAACCTGCCGAGCGTGCGGTTGTCCTGCGCCATCTGCCGCTCACCCTGGAGCACGTGGATCTCGACCGACGGCTGGCTTTCCGACGCCGTCGAAAAGATCTCGCTTTTCCGCGTGGGGATGGTGGTGTTCGATTCGATCAGCCGCGTCATCACACCGCCCAGTGTCTCGATGCCGAGAGCCAGAGGTGTCACGTCGAGGAGAAGGACGTCCGTCACATCTCCCGAGAGGACGCCCCCCTGGATCGCCGCGCCGATCGCCACGACCTCGTCAGGGTTCACGCCTTTGTGCGGCTCCCTGCCGAAGACATCCTTTACGAGCTGCTGCACGCGCGGAACCCGCGTCATGCCCCCCACCAGTATCACCTCATCGATCTGCGAGGGGGAGAGTCCTGCATCCTTCAGCGCACGCTCGGTCGGTCCGAGGGTCCTCTTGATCAGATCGTCCACGAGTTGTTCGAACTTCGTCCGTGTCAGCGTCATGTTCAGGTGCTTCGGACCGTCCGCTGTCGCGGTGATGAACGGGAGGTTGATCTCCGTCTGCATCAGTGTGGAGAGCTCCATCTTGGCCTTTTCGGCCGCTTCGCGGACCCTCTGCAGAGCCATCGGGTCCTTCCGGATATCGATCCCTTCGGTCTTCTTGAATTCCTCGGCGACAAAATCGAGCACCCTCTGGTCAAAATTGTCCCCGCCGAGGTGCGTGTCGCCGTTTGTCGATTTCACTTCAAAGACCCCGTCACCAAGCTCGAGAATCGAGACATCGAACGTCCCGCCGCCGAGATCGTAAATGGCGACCTTGAGATCCTTGTTCTTCTTGTCGAGTCCGTACGCGAGTGCGGCAGCAGTCGGCTCGTTGATTATGCGCTTGACCTGGAGCCCTGCGACTTCCCCCGCTTCCTTCGTTGCCTGCCTCTGGGCGTCATTGAAGTATGCCGGCACGGTAATGACCGCTTCGGTGACCTTCTGCCCGAGGTAATCCTCCGCGGTCTGCTTCATTTTCTGAAGTATCATGGCGCTGATCTCGGGAGGGGAATAGACTCGGTCCCCCACTTCCACACGGGCGGTGTTATTGTCCCCCTGGACCACCTTATAAGGGACGAGCTTCATTTCCTCGTTCACCTCATTGTAGAATCGCCCCATAAACCGCTTGATCGAAAAAACGGTGTTCTGGGAATTCGTGACCGCCTGACGCTTGGCCGCCTGACCGACGAGGCGCTCCCCGTTCTTGGCAAATGCAACGACCGAGGGGGTCGTTCGTCCCCCTTCGCTGTTGGCGATCACAACAGGGTCACTCCCCTCCATAACCGCGACAACGGAGTTCGTCGTCCCGAGGTCAATTCCTATGATCTTACCCATTCAGTTATTCTCCTTTTAATGGACACGTATTCATATCAATTCTACCGAATGAAGATCCAATTCATGTGCCACAAGTGAGCGAATCTTAAGGACCTCTAATCACTTTCGTAATAACGACTTGGAGGACTACAGGAAAGCATGTCCCGGCCAGGCTTGATATACTATGCCAGACTGGCATTGGTTGTGTGTCATGTTTGCATGAACCGTGTGTCCCACTGGCAGAATGGCAGCAGAATACATCAACCTTGACTTTTGCGGGGTGATTGGGTATCATCGGAGGTTCTTCCCGGAAGACTCCACGGTGAACTCCTTCTCTCCAATTCTTGACACGGCTGCGCTAAAAAAGAAACTGAACGGGCGCAAGTTCGGGTCGAAGATCTTTGCTTTCGAGACAATAGACTCGACAAACAACTGTGCCAGGGCTCTGGCAGGGTGTTGGGCCGAAGAGGGGACGCTCGTCTACGCCGAGAGGCAGACAGCCGGGAAGGGGAGACTCGGGAGGAGCTGGCTCGCCAACCCGTACGAAAATCTGACTTTTTCGCTTATTCTGAGGCCAATTCTGCCCCCTGAAGCGCTCAACCTCCTCCCCCTTTACGCCTCGGTCGCCGTTGCGGAAGCCATCGAGCATGAGACAGGTCTCTCTGTAGAGTGCAAATGGCCGAATGACCTCCTGATCGGCGGGAAGAAGAGTGCCGGGATACTTCTGGAGGGATCGCTGAAAGAAGATGGGCTTGATTACGTCGTCCTCGGGATCGGAGTGAACGTCAACCAGACTTCCTTCCCTGACGATTTCGCCCCCAGGGCGACGTCTCTCAAGGTTCAGGCAGGGAAGGATATTGACAGGATTCTCCTCCTCCGACAAATCCTGAGGACACTCGAGACCCACTACACGGCAATAATGAAAAAGGGGTTCCACAACCTCCTACCACTCTGGCTCTCCCGCACCACGATGATCAACAAGGAAATTTCGGTCACGCAGGATGGGACGGTGATAACCGGAATCGTCAAAGGACTCAGCCCCGAGGGAGCGCTCATACTGGATGCGGGAGGGACGGAAAAAACACTGTTTGCCGGCGACGTCACAATACTCGGATCCTGAAAGAGTCCATGCTGCTTGCCATCGATGTTGGAAACACACACACGGTCCTGGGGATCTTCGACGGGGACCGCCTCGTCGCAGACTGGCGGATGGCGAGCCTGACGCACCGGACCGTGGACGAGAACTGGCTGACGATCAAGAGCTTCTGCACCGATGCACACATCCCTCTCACCGGGATCAGCGGGATCGGCATATCATCGGTCGTCCCGGATCTCACCGATGTGTTTGAATCGCTGGCGCGCAAGTATTTCAAAGTAGAGCCCGTCACGGTCACCGCGTCGCTCGATCTCGGCATCAGGATCCTGTACACCGATCCCGGAGCGGTGGGAGCAGACCGTCTCTGCAACGCGATCGCGGGGTTCAGGAAGTACGGCGGTCCGCTCGTGGTGATCGATTTCGGCACCGCAACGACATTCGACGTTATTGCCGCTTCCGGCGACTACCTGGGGGGGGTCATAACACTCGGGCTCGATTCCACGGCCTCCGAGCTCCACCGCCGCGCGGCAAAGCTTCCGAAAATCGAGCTCCGGTTCCCTTCCTCGGTCATCGGGAGGGAAACAGAGGCCAGCATGCAGTCGGGTGTCATGTTCGGCGCCGTCGACGCGGTCGAGGGGACAATCCGGCGCATCGCCGCCGAACTGGGGACAAAGCCGAAAGTGATCGCGACGGGGGGGCTTGCCGGCATCATCGCCTCACACACGACAATCATAGAAGCGTGCGAGCCCTCCCTCGTGCTCGAAGGGGTCCGGCTTATCTACGAGAGGGTGCTGCGGAAGAGGGTGAAATAAGGGGGTACGAGGGGGGTGGCGCCTGTGGCGCCACCTTCAGGGTGTCCCGAAGAGCCTGACCGATGCCTGGGCGAGCTGGACGAGCGGAGTGAAATAGAGGCCGAGCAGGAGCGTCGGCACAAGCAGAACAACCAGTGCCGCATTCTGCAGCCAGCTGAGCGTAATGCCCGGGGAGGAGGGTTCCTCTGTCCGAAGGAACATGTTCCTGAATACCCGGACGTAGTAGTAGAGGGCGATGACGCTGTTCAGCGCGGCCACAATTGCCAGCCAGGTCCACCCGCTGTTTATCAGCGCCGCAAATAAATACAACTTCCCGATGAATCCCGCCGTGGGGGGAAGCCCCGTCAGGGACACAAGGAACACCGCCAGCGCCACCGCCAGGAACGGGGAGCGCCCGCCTATCCCTTTGTACTCGTCGATGTCCTCGCTTCCGGTCTTGTCCGCGATCAGCATCACGCAATAGAACGCCCCCAGGTTCATAAAAAGGTAGACGCCGAAGTACACCATGATCGCGGCCAGCCCTTGATTGCTCAGGACAACCACACCGGTCAGCATGTACCCGGCGTGCGCGATGCTCGAATACGCCAGAAGCCGCTTCAGGTTATTCTGCCACACCGCGACCAGGTTGCCGATCGTCATCGAGAGGACGGCGAGTATCGCAACGAGGTCGACCCAGTGGAACCCCTGCAGCGTCGCCCACGTCCCGGCCGGCAGTGCCACCGCACCGGCATCGATAAACGTCACCTTAAAGAACCGTATCATCATCGCAAAGCCCCCCGCCTTCGACGCCACCGAGAGGAATGCGGTGATCGTAATGGGGGCCCCCTCGTAGACGTCGGGGGTCCAGAAGTGGAAGGGGACAGCGGAGATCTTGTAGCCGAACCCGGCCAGGGCAAGGACGCCGGCGATCAGGAGCGTGAAGGACGCCGCACCACCCCCAGAGAGGACCTGCGGCAGGGCGCGGTTGATCGCCCGAAGGTCGAGCGACCCGCTGAGGCCGTACATGAGCGAGATCCCGTAGAGCATGAGCCCGGAGGAGACCGCCCCGTAAATCAGGTACTTGAGCGACGCTTCGCTCGAATCCGGCGCCTCCCGGGTGTACCCGCTGAGCAGGTAGGAACTGAGGGAGGAGAGCTCGATGGCGATGTACATCATCAGCAAGTTGCTCGCCCCCGCCATCAGCATCATCCCGAGTGCGGCCGCACAAAGCAGCGCGTAGTACTCCCCGAGCTTGCGTCCCGGAGAATTGAGCTCCCCGGATTCCATGGAGAAGACGACGACGAGTATCCCCGCCAGGACGACGATGGTCTTGAAGAAGACCGCGAATGAATCAACGGCGATCATCCCGGTGAAAATCGATGCGTTCACGCCCGTCTGGCCGAGCAGGAGGAGCCCGGTGACGACGAAGCCCGCAAGCACGAGTGCGGCGACCACGAGGGGGGTACGGCGGAATATCAGGTCCGCCAGGATCGCCGCGACCAGCGTCAGGGTGATCGCCGTTTCGGGTGCGAACAGGGACAGGTCGTTCAGAAGGTGGTCGCTCATGGGCGTCGTCCCTTCACATCCCGCTCGTCATCGCCGCGGGGGCTCCGTGCTGGAGCAGGGCCGCGAGCGTGTTCAGCGAGCTGTTCATGAGATTCAGGATGGGCGCAGGGTAGATGCCGAAAAATATCACGATGATGCCGAGCGTTGCAAGCATGAACGTCTCCCTCCCGTTCATGTCGGTGAGGTCCTTCCACTTCTCAGGGAGCGGCCCGAGGAAGACACGCTGGAGGACCCAGAGCATGTAGCCTGCGGTCAGGACGATCGTGACCGCACCGATGATCGTAAGCGTCTGGAATGTCTGGAAGGCACCGAGCAGTGAGAACATCTCGCTGATGAATCCGCTCAGTCCGGGGAGGCCGAGGGCGGCGAAGAAGGCGACCGTCATCGCGCCGGCATACCGCGGCATCTGGTTCATCAGTCCGCCGAACTCGTTCAGGCCGCGGGTGTGGGCCCGGTCGTAGATCACCCCGACGATGAGGAAGAGCATCGCGGTGATCGTCCCGTGGTTGAACATCTGGAACACCGCCCCGGTCAGTCCCTGCGTGTTCATCGAGGACATTCCAAGCACGACGATCCCCATGTGGCTGACGCTCGAGTACGCGATCAGCTTCTTGAAGTCGGTCTGCGCCATCGCCACGAGCGCACCGTACACCATGCTGATGACCCCCAGGAGCGCGAGCTCCCAGGCGAAGTGGCGCATTGCATCGGGAAATATCGGGAAGCTTATGCGCAGGAGCCCGTACGTCCCCATTTTCAGGAGGACGCCGGCGAGGATGACGCTGATCGGGGTCGGGGCTTCGACGTGCGCATCGGGGAGCCACGTGTGGAACGGGAATATCGGCACCTTGATTGCGAACGCGATGAAGAGGGCACCGTAGGCGAGATAGCGCATCGATGTATCGACGCCGGCAAGGAGAGACCCCGGCACGAAGTTTCCCGGGTCCATCATCGCCAGCATGTTGAACGTGTAGATCTTCTCCCAGCCCTGCCCCATCCCCCGTGCGGCCTCCGCCAGCGAGTGGAGCCCACCCGCGGGGTCGATGTACACGTTGACGCTGAAGTAGAGGGCGATCATCGCGAGAAGCATCAGCACGCTTCCCAGGAGGGTATACAGGAAGAACTTGATCGCCGCGTATTCACGCCGCGGCCCACCCCACACGCCGATGAGGAAATACATCGGGAGCAGCATCACTTCCCAGAAGACGTAGAAGAGGAAGAAGTCAAGCGACACGAACACGCCCATCATCCCCGTGTCAAGGAGCAGGAAGAGCGCGAAATAGCCCTTCAGCGACTTTTCGATGTTCCAGGAGGAGATCACCGCGATGAAGCTGATGAGCGCGGTCAGCAGCACCATCACCACGCTGATGCCGTCGATGCCGAGGAAGTACTCGATGTGCAGCCGGCCGAACCAGCTCACGCTCCTGACGTCGATCCAGGAAAATTTCTCCAGGAACTGCATCCCGGACTCGGTATTGATCCCCGCGAGGCTCCGGTCGAACCGCATGAACAGGAATGCCCCGAGGACGACCTGAAGGGCGGCGACGACGAGCGCGGTCCACCGGAGCCAGTCCTTCTTCTCCTTCGGCAGCATGAGAACGACGACCATTCCCACGACAGGCAGGAACGTTATCCACGAGAGTATCCCGATTCCGGCAATTTCCATTGAACTTCATTCCTCCTGAAGATGAGCGTCAGAGGCGGAGCAGCAGCACTCTCACACCAGCCTGAATATGAAATAGAACACCATGACCCCGAGCACCGCGAAAAGGACGTAGGTCTGAACCCTCCCGGTCTGGAACTTCCGCAGCACCAGACCGAAGAAGCCCGAAAGGTAGGCGGAGAAATTGACAAGCCCGTCGACAACATACGTGTCGAATTTTCCGCTCACGAACGCCACCCCTCGTGTCACCCGGCCGGCGCCGTTGACGGCACCGTCGACGATCCACGTGTCCACCCAGCGGAGGAGCGCCGCCAGGCCGAGCACACCGTTTACGACAACCGCCTGGTAGAGCTCGTCGAAATACCATTTGTTCAGGAGGAACGCGTGGACCGGAGCCAGAGCGCGGGCCACCGCATCCGCGCTGATCTTCTTCCAGTAATATGTGGCAAAGGCGGCCAGCATCCCGAGCCCGGCGACCGAGAGGGACAGGAGCATCGCCGTCAGGTGCACGTGTCCCAGCACCTCCTCGAACACCCCGGCGGAGGGGGCCGCCAGGCGCAGGGGCACGGTGCTCTCCGGACGCTCGACCGCACGCGCAATCCAGCCCGGCGTGAACCCTGACGGATCGACACTGTAGAAGATGAAGACGGAGAGCGCCGCCAGCACAAGGAGTGGCAGCGTCATCACGAGGCCCGACTCGTGCACATGGGTGATCCTGTTCGCGTCTTTGTGCTCTCCCAGGAAGGTCAGGATCACGAGGCGGAACATGTAAAATGCGGTCAGCCCGGCGACAAGGAACCCCGTCAGGGGGATGATGACGTGCCCCGTCAGGCTGCCGAACGCCAACGTGCCGGCAAGTATCTCGTCCTTGCTCAGGAACCCGGATGTGAGCGGTACACCTGAGATGGCCAGAGTGAAGACGACGAATGTCCAGAACGTCACCGGCATCTTCGCCCTGAGCCCACCCATGTTCCTGATGTCCTGGGGATCGGTCTCATGATCGTCCGCATGGTGGAGGGCGTTGTGCATCGCGTGTATGACGGACCCGGATCCGAGAAAGAGGCCCGCCTTGAACATCGCGTGCGTGACAAGATGGAAGAACCCCGCCGTGTACGCACCGGCACCCAGCGCCATGATCATGTATCCCAGCTGGCTGATCGTCGAATACGCCAGGACCTTCTTGATGTCGTTCTGAGCGATCGCGATCGTGGCTGCGATGAACGCCGTGATCGCGCCGATATACGCAATCACAAGGAGCGCGTCCGCGGTCATGATCGGGAACAGGCGCGCCACCAGGTACACGCCGGCCGCGACCATCGTGGCGGCGTGGATCAGGGCGCTCACCGGGGTCGGGCCCTCCATTGCATCGGGGAGCCAGACATGCAGCGGGAACTGGGCGGACTTGCCGACGGCGCCGCAGAAGAGGAGGACGCCGGAGACGGTCAGCCACCAGTCGCTGCCGAAGGGAAGATGACCACCCCTGATCCCGTCGAATATCTCCGAGAGCGAAAACGTGTGAAACGTCATGAAGAGGATGGCGATGCCGACGAAGAAGCCGAAGTCCCCCACGCGGTTGACGACGAATGCCTTGATTGCCGCGTTCGATGCGCTCTTCTTCTCGTACCAGTGGCCGATCAGCAGGTAGGAACAGATTCCGACGAGCTCCCAGCCCACGTACAGCAGGAACAGGTTGTTCGCCAGGACGATCACGAGCATCGAGAAGGAAAAGAGCCCGAGGTACGCGAAGTACCGCGAGTAGCGGATGTCCCCTCCCATGTAGCCGATGGAAAAGAGGTGCACAAGCGTGCTGATGAGGGTGACGACGACGAGCATGATCGCGGTCAGGTTGTCCAGGGCGATCCCCAGGACGATCCGGAGCGGCCCGAGGCCGGGCACGTCGTGGAAGTCGATCCACGTGAAGTTCAGCGCCAGTGTGTCGGCGTGGTACAGCGTCAGTTTCCCGTAGAGGACCGTCCCGGCGAGGATCAGCGCCGCGGCGATAGCGGAGGTGGAGAGCCAGTCCCCCTGACGGGGGAGTCTCTTCCCCGCGAATATCATCACGGTGAACGCCGCCAGCGGGAGGAGCAGAACCGCGAGGGCGACCGTGAGGAGTGTGTCCTGAGCCATGGCGTTATTCTTTGAGTGAGCTCACTTCGTCGACGTTGACCGTCTGGAAGCGGTGATAGATGTTAAGGACGATCGCAAGCCCGATCGCGGCTTCCGCGGCGGCCAGGATGATCACGAAGATCGCGGCGACCTGCCCGTCGAAATTCATGTCGGTGCTGTAACGCGAGAACGCGATGAAATTGATGTTCGCCGCGTTCAGCACCAGCTCCACCCCCATCAGGACCATGATGGCGTTTCTCCTCGTCGCGATCGCGTAAATACCGAGGGCGAAGAGTATGGCGCTGACGATGAGAAAGTGGGCCAGCTGCACGTGAGGAAGCCACGCCGAGAATTCATTCCAGAAACTTCCGAGCGAACCCATAGGATCCTGTGCAGTCAAGAGTTCCGGTGGCGCCTGGCGGTCATTGCCGCACCGATGAGGGCGACAAGAAGGACCACCGAAGCGATTTCAAACGGGATCACATACGACGTCATGAGCATCTGTCCCAGCGTCCCCGTGGTGGTCTGCGGCCCCCCGGGGGCGGGGACAGCGACCCCTTTCCACGTGGAATAGCTGAGCCCTGCAAGCGTGCCCGCCACGATGGCGACGATGATAAGGGCAGGGATGGCCTGAATGGTCCCCGTCTTCATCTCGACGCTGATGACGTTGTTCGTCAGCATCACGCCGAAGAGGAGGAGCACGAGAATTCCTCCGACATAGATCAAGATCTGCGTCACCGCGAGGAAGTCCGCGTGGAGGAGGACGTACAGCGCCGCCACGCCGAAAAACGTGAAGAGGAGCGAGAAGGCGGCATAGATGATGTTTTTCGAGAAGACGACAACACAGCCCGAGAGGATCGTGATGAGGGCGAAGACATAGAAGACGACGTCGAACAGTTGCATGGTTCTAGCCCTTTGATTCGGGATTTGGTGGCGCTGGCGCCCCAGGTGGCGTTGTTGGCCCCACAGGCGCGGGTTTTGGCGCCTGTGGTGGCGCCTGCGGCGCCATTGGCGGGGCAAGTGCGGCTGCCGCGGCTTTCTTTGCGGCCTGCTCCTTTTCGTACGAAGAGAGGCGCGACTTCGCGTCGTCGGTCTCCGCCGGCGTCATCGTTGCGAACCTGTAGATGAGGTTTTCTNNTGTCGAACAGCGGGACATAGAGCCTCTTCTTGGTTCCGACGGAAGTGAGGCCGAGATCGATATCGGGAGTCGATTTGACGGTCTCGATCGTGATGCAGTCGACGGGGCAGGCCATCGCGCACTGGTCACACCCGATGCAGTCGTCCATGTTCACGTAGAGCCGGTTCCGCGTCCGCTCGGGAAGCTTCAGCTTGACGTCAGGATACTGGATCGTCACCGCCGGCGTGAACAGGTGCCGCCAGGTGACACCCATGCCGATGAGCACGGTCACCACGCCGTCCCAGATATCCCTGAAATATGTGAGCATGAGAACCCCTTTCTCAGCGAACTGCCATGACCCAGAACCCGACGCCGACAACCACCACGAACGCGAACGGGATCAGGACCTTCCACCCCACATACATCAGCTGGTCCACCCGGAGGCGCGGGAGGGTCCAGCGGAGCCACATCTGCACGAATATGAACGTCATCCCCTTCGTCAGGAACCAGAAGACCCCCCAGAACGGGCCGGAAAGCCAGTCGCCGAAGGGACTGTTCCATCCACCCAGGAAGAGCGTCGCGGCGATGGCGGAGACGGCGAACATGTTCGCATACTCCGAAAGGAAGAGGAGCGCGAAGCGCATCCCCCCGTACTCGGTGTGATACCCTGCGACGAGCTCCGACTCGGCTTCCGGGATGTCGAACGGCGTTCTGTTGACTTCGGCGAGCGAGGCGACAAAGTAGATCAACGACCCCAGGAAGAGGAAAGGGAATTTCTGGAACAGGAACCAGTTCCAAAACCACCCCGACTGGAGGCGGTTGATCTCCTGGAGGTCGAAGCTCCCCGCGACCATGACGACCGCCAGGATGGCAAGCGCCACCGGGATCTCGTAGCTGACGATCTGCGCCGCGGAGCGCATGGCGCCGAAAAGGGACCACTTGTTGTTCGAAGCCCAGCCCGCCATCAGGAGTCCGACTACCACGAGTGAGGAGATGGAGATGACGTAAAAGAGGCCGATGTTGATCCCGCTCCCGACATATGCCGCACTGAACGGGATCGCCGCGTAGGCGGCGTACGATCCGGCAAAGACGAGGTAGGGGGCCAGGATGAAGAGTTTCCTGTCCGCTGCAGAGGGAATGATGTCCTCTTTCTGGATGAGCTTCAGGATGTCGGCGATCGTCTGCGCCCAGCCGTGATACCCCCCGGTGCGCATCGGCCCGAGCCGGTCCTGCATGTGCGCGGAGATCTTCCGTTCCCACCAGACGGCGAACAGGGCGAAAGGCACAACCCAGAGGAGCGGAAGAATGGCCATCAGCGTGTAGACGAGCGCTTCGTTGTGCAGGAGATCGAGGAGGAATTCTTTCATCGGTCCACCTCCCCGAGGACGATATCGATGCTCCCCAGGACGGCCACGATGTCGGCGATCATCGCGCCGCGGCACATCGCGGGGAGCGCGGAGAGGTTGACGAAGCAGGGGGATTTCACCTTCACCCTGAACGGGGTCGCCGTGCCGTCGGAGATGATATAGTAGCCCAGCTCCCCTTTAGGAGTTTCGGTGCGGACATAGACATCGCCGGCGTCCGGGCGGATCCGTTTCGGTATCGCGGATGCCACGTCCCCGCCCGGAAGCCTCTCCACCGCCTGTTCAATGATGTTGACGCTCTGCTCCATTTCATGGATACGGACCATGTAACGGTCCCAGCAATCCCCCACGGTTCCTTTCAGCCCTTTTCCGACAGGGATCTCGAAATCGAGCTTGTCGTACACGGAGTAGGGATCGTTTTTCCGTAGATCCCACTGGACGCCCGACCCCCGGAGGACGGGCCCGCTGACGGCGTAGTTGAGCGCAACATCCGCCGGGAGGACGCCGACGTTGGCGGTCCGTTTGATGAATATCTTGTTGTAGGAGAGGAGGTCGTTCAGCTCTTTGATCTGAGGGCGGAAATATCTGCAGAAATCCTTCACCTTGGCCGCGAAGTCGGGCTGGACATCATGGGAGAGACCGCCGATCCACATGTAGTTGTACAGGAGGCGCGCGCCGCAGGTCTGCTCGAAAATGTCGAGCACCCGTTCCCTGTCCCTCATGCAGTAGAGGAATGGCGTGAACGCGCCGATATCCATCCCGTATGTCCCGATCGCAATCAGGTGGCTGACGATCCGTGAGAATTCCGCCATGATCACGCGG
>PMJR01000134.1 GCA_003158475.1 Ignavibacteriota bacterium
CCGACATTGCGGGGAGCTTTGCCTGGAGCTCCTTCACGAACGCCTCGATGGAAGAGGCGGCGGAATCCACCACCCCGGCAAGCGCCTGCTGGTACTGCGGCTTGATGAGCGGTTGGAGCCCGGACGCCATCCTGTAGAGCCGCGCCCGTGCGTCGCCAAGATTGCTCAGGGCGAGCTTCGCCAACGGCTGAACCGGCTCGGTGAGATTCTCCCGCGCAAAGCGAAGCGTCGCCGGTATTGATCCGATCCTCCTGAGGATATCCTCCGTGCGCGGATCGGTCATCGGCGAACTGACGAGCAACAGTTCATAGATTGCACCCAGCGTCTGCTCCACATAGAATTCGGGATTCCGGAAGGGGGTCTTGACGACATTGAGCTCCCAGTTCACCCGTTCGATTGCCGAACGGAGCAGGAGGTAATCTATGCTGTCGGTCCGTGACCACCCGGCACGCGGGAGTTGCTGGAGGATGAACTTGAACTCCGTATAGATCCGCCGCTGGTTGCGAAAATCCTCTGGCGAGACTTGCGGCGTCCACCCTTCGGGACGCTCGACCCTGAGGATGTCGTCACCCGTACAGGGTTGTACAACGGCCCGCCACCTGAAAAATCTCGCCGCAAGCGCCTGAAGTCCCGGATCACGTGTTGCTCCTCCTTGTGCGCCTTGCGCTGAGACGCTCATCTCTGTGAAAAAAAGCAACACGATGAAAGCGATGACGGCCGGGAGGATGCCATGGGAGTTTTTCATGCTTAACGCCTTCCTGAGATACTTCGGTTGTTCGCCATTCCGCATGCGAATTCAGAGTAAGGGGGATTAAAAGACGAACTACAGAGAGGGAATGCCGGGAACAATATTGCAAAAAGGGGCACATAATAAGGTGATCTGACGCAACATGATCTGACGCAACAGGTTTTAGATGTTGCGGGATTATATTTATTTTGCGAGTTTGAATGGTAGATCTCAGCCTCATTCAGGATGGAACAATGCGAATCGCCCGGTTTTGCGCCCTCTCTCTCGTGGTCTTGATCCTCTCCTCACCAGAGACATATCCGGCATATCTTCGCAGCGTCCCGGTGAAGGTTGTACAGCCCGGAGGCGATACCTTGCGATGTTTCGCAAGCGGCGACGAGTTTTACAACTGGTTGCATGATGCAAGTGGCTACACCATCATGCGCAACCCGCTGACGGGCTTTTACGAGTACGCAACGCTGAGCCAGGGGAAAGTCGTCTGCACGGGAGCGGTCGCCGGCCGGGTCGATCCTCTCTCACTCGGCATCCCAAGGAACGCGATCGCCCCGCCCGAGGAGCGTCAGAGGCTCAGAGCCAAGGCACTTGCGCGCGTCTCCGCGCCTTCGAGCGCACCCACAACGGGGACCATACAGAATCTCGTCGTGTTCGTGCGCTTCAGCGATCAAACCGAATTTGCAGATCCACTCTCGACTTACACCGAACTGTTCAACGGGACATCCCCTTCTTCGACCTCACTGCTGGCATACTACAGGGAGGTGTCCTACAACCAACTCTCGATCAATTCGACGTTCTACCCCATTCCCTCGGGCGGGGGGATCATCTCGTATCAGGACGTCCACACGCGGGATTATTACCTCCCCTACGACGCGAACACCAACCCAGGTGGATACCAGAGCGCCGGGAAGGAGGGACGGGAGGATTCCCTTCTCCTCAGGGCCGTCAATGCCGTGAAAAGCCAGGTCCCGGATGCATTGAATATCGACTCGAACGGGGATGGATTCATTGACAACATCTGTTTCATCATCGAGGGACCGGTGAGCGCATGGGCGGATCTCCTCTGGCCGCACAGAGGGTCTTTGCCGGGAGGAATCATCAAAGGCAAAAGCACCGGGAGCTACAATTTTGATGTTCAAGGCTTCATTGCCATCGAGCAAAGCTCTGTGATATGCCACGAAATGTTCCACACACTGGGCGCCCCCGATCTGTACCATTACTCCTACGACGGGTTCGAGCCGGTGGGGGACTGGGATCTGATGGCGTACAACGCAATACCACCCCAGCACATGGGTGCCTACATGAAGTTCAGGTACGGCCACTGGATATCCTCCATTCCTGAAATCACATCAACGGGGAGCTATACGCTTCAACCGCTGACGAGCGCGACGAACAACTGTTACAGGATCCCGTCTCTCCAATCTGCGACCGAATACTACGTCCTGGAATACAGGAGAAGAAGCGGGTCATTCGAATCAAGTCTCTCCGGAGACGGTCTGCTCGTGTACCGAATCAACACGGCGGTCGACGGCATCGGTGATGCATCGGGCCCGCCGGATGAGGTCTACATTTACCGCACCGGCGGAACTTCGACGGTGAACGGGGACTACACGATCGCGAAGATGAGCGTGGAGGCGGGACGCACAGAGTTGAACGATCAGACGGACCCGTCCGCATTCCTTTCCAACGGGTCCCCGGGAGGCCTCAATATCGGTTCCATCGGACATGCTGTGGGCTCGATTTCATTCACGACCAACGGACCCCTGCCGATCGTCCTTTCTTCTTTCACAGCGGTAGAGGCACTCGACGGAAGCGTGATACTCCGGTGGAAGACGCTGAGCGAAATCAACAATTACGGCTTCCTGGTCGAACGAAACGCCGGGAAGGACCTGCTCTTTGCCGTGATGCAGGGGAGCTTCATCGCCGGTCACGGCACAACGCTCCAGATGCAGCAATACGAATGGACCGATGTCTCCTCTCCACCCCCCCCTCTGGTGTATAGACTGCGGCAGATGAACCTCGACGGATCAATCCACTATTCCGAACCTGTCCGTGTGGATTTTGCAGCCGCATCGGAACCCCCACAGGTAGCCGCGGTGTTCTCCCTAAGACAGAACTATCCCAATCCGTTCAA
>PMJR01000073.1 GCA_003158475.1 Ignavibacteriota bacterium
TAAGTGGTTAGAGTATAGATTGTTGTGATTCATAGTTTTAGTTCCTGATTTATTGCACGAATTTAACAAATTTGGATCATATATTTCAATAACCGCAAACGATTATATACATGCCATAGTGGCGTTTAGTTCTGTGCGTAGGCTGCCAGTAGCCCTATTGACGTTGTCTCTCGGCAGGAGGAACAGTCCGGGTCCACAAAATGTAATAAGTTGGTTATAATGTCCTCTCATAGACTTTTGGGGTCAACAAAGAAGCAGTCCGACTAGGCCGAAGCTGTGAAGCCCGACTCGTGTCGGTAAAATGAGAACCCCCGCCAGACTTATCTGACGGGGGTTTCTGATTCTTACGGAAAGTCCTATCGACTATGTGCCCGGAACAGGACTTGAACCTGCACGACCTCGCGGCCACTAGCTCCTGAAGCTAGCGCGTCTGCCAATTTCGCCATCCGGGCGTTAAAACGCGTTCTTTTGGGCACCTCGGACATCCAAAGACTCAAAACCCGACAAATGTATTTAAGGAATTTGTAAGGTTTTGTAACCGGGGTCGAAGAAACTGAACGGCATTTGAATGTAAGGAAAATCCTGGTGAATGCCAAGAAGTAAGGTCCACCCGGACGATCCGATTCCCAAGATCCTGCAGACAGCTCGTCCGATTCGTTGCAGGTGTAGTCGGCCTTGAGTACATTTCTTCACGCCGTCTTGACGGCGGCAAAAGTGCACATTGCCTTCACCAAACCTCGGATTCTCCAGGAGTTCACATGAAATCCTTCAGCACTCTCTTTCTAATTGTGTCGCTTCTACTAGGTGCCACCACTCAGACTTCCGCCCAGACAAAGAAGTACGATATCAAGTCGGGTATCGTCACATTTGATATCACGATTATCATGGGGGATACGAAGCTCGCTAATAAGTCTATCGTCTACTTCGATGACTACGGCATGAAAGAATGCAAGGAAACGTACGCCGGGGAAAAGCTGTCGCACTATATTTTTAGTGACGGGCAGACACTTTACAGGGTCGTGCCTGCGCAAAAAAAAGTCTTCAAGAGTGGAGAAGCCTTCAGAGGTACTGAACTGCGATATGACTGGGACGCAGCCTCTGCAAAGGGTGAGGAACAGAGAAACGCCCGGAAGCTCGCCAATATGGTGATCGCGGGAAAGAATTGCGAGGCGTTCCAGACCACGCAAAAAGAAACTATAGCCACGTTTGCCGGCTGGAATCATATCCTCCTTTTCGTGGAGATCAGAGGTGGGAGCACCAGGTCCATCATCAAGGCGGTGAAGATCGAGGAAAACATCCAGGTGCCCGGCGAAAAGTTCAAGGTTCCGGCTGGTTACGCGCTCCAGTGAACAGCCCTCATTCTGACCATTTCCGCCTGTTTTTGGTATTGATTTCATCACAGCGAAACCCTACCTTAATCGGCCACATTCCAGAACATCCACACCCCAATCGCCCAAGATGGGTAGAAGAACCTCCGTATCTGTTTTCCTTTTGATGTGTCTCCTCCTCCCTGTTCTCCTCGTTACCCTCATAATTACACCTCTGGTGGGCGGATCAGTTTTTGCACTCTCCCTGGTTCCTCTCGGAATTGCTTCGAAAGGGTTCAGGCAACACTCCCGCCCCCGCTAGCGATTGGTTCTGTACTATGTTTTCAAATAGCCCGGTGCCTGCGATGAAACGCGCAATTGAGGAATTCATAACGAGCAAGAGCATTGCCGTTGTCGGTCTCTCAAGGAGCGGCAAGAAATTCGGCAACAGCGCCTTTATGGAACTTTCAAAACGGGGATATGAGGTTTTCGCTGTCCATCCGGAGGTGGAGGAAATCGCTGGTACCAGGTGTTATCCGGACCTGACCGCGTTGCGCGGGAGGGTGGAGGGAGTGGTGATCTGCATCTCACCCGGGGATGTTGCAGGAGTCCTCATGGAGGCAGCGGCAATCGGATTGAGGAATGTCTGGCTGCAACAGGGGGCCGAGTCTCCGGAAGCGATCGCTCTGGCGAAGGACCTCAAACTCAATCTCGTTGCGGGGAAGTGCATACTTATGTATGCACCTCCCGTCGAGGGGTTCCATGCGTGGCACCGGGCGCTCTACCGCCTTTTCGCGAAACTCTAGCAACAGCCCCCGATGAAAAAATATACAATGGATATCAGGTCGGAGACCGGCACTGCGGTGCTGAAGAAGGTGAGAGTGGTCGTCATCACCACCGTGATGCTCTCGTTCATCTCCTACTGGAGGGCTGCGGCAATTGTGCTGTCGGATCTGGCGTCGAGTGCATACTATGCTCTCGGCATCGCGGAGAAGGCGGTCGGGGCTTCTGCTCCTTGGTTTATCCTCTTTGTCATGATCTTCGCCTACGGGATCCGCGCCGTCTATATCGAATCTTCGAGCATGTTTGTGCGGGGGGGCGTCTACAAGGTAGTCCATGAGGCGCTCGGTGAAACGGCCGCCAAATTCTCCGTGTCAGCCCTGCTGTTCGACTATCTTATCACGGCCCCCATCAGTGCGGTGTCAGCAGGTCAGTACATCGCTGGCCTCGTCAACTCCATCCTGGCATCCGTCGGGTACGCGTTCAAAATTCCGCCGGATACGACCGCGATGCTGATCGCGATTGTCATCGTCCTCTACTTCTGGCGGAAGAACCTTATCGGGATAGAAGAATCGAGCGGGAAATCGCTCAGAATATTCCAGATCACGACCGTTCTGGCGGTTGTCCTCTTTGTTTGGTCGGTCATAACGATTGTTGCCCGGGGGGCTTCTTTCCCCCCCTTCTCTGTGACCCTCTCCAGCGACGCCCTGGGTATCCTGAAGGGAGTCGATTGGCTGAGGACGATCGGTGTCGTGGGCGTTCTGGTGGGATTGGGCCATTCGATACTGGCCGTCAGCGGTGAGGAAACTCTTGCGCAGGTATACCGGGAAATAGAAGCGCCGAAATTGAAGAACCTCCTGAAAACCGGGATGATCATTTTCGTGTTCGCGCTTATGTTTACCGGTGTCAATTCGCTTTTTGCCTCGATGATAGTTCCTCCGGGGGAGCTGCTTGGTCTGTACAATGACAACGTGCTCAGCGGCCTTGCCATGCACCTTCTCGGCAGCCGTCCCGTTCTCCTCGGATTGCAGGCATTCGTCGTGGTCGTCGGCTTTCTCATACTGGCTGGCGCTGTCAACACCGCACTCATCGGAGCAAACAGTGTCCTGAACAGAGTGGCTGAGGATGGGGTCCTTCACGTGTGGTTTCGGAGGCCGCACGACAAATATGGCACTTCCTACCGTATTATCCACACGCTGGCAATCCTCCAACTTTTCATCATCATCGTGACGCGGGGAGATGTTTTTGCACTCGGCGAGGCTTATGCTTTCGGCGTGGTCTGGAGCTTTGTCATGAAAGCGTACTCGATGATAGTGCTCCGCTATAAGAAGACAGCACACCGGGAATGGCGCGTTCCCATAAATATAAAGATCGGGTCGGTGGAGATTCCGGTCGGCCTGGGCTCGGTCTTCACCGTGCTGCTGCTCCTCGGTATCGTCAATCTATTTACGAAACCGTACGCGACTGTCTGGGGGATCGGGTTCACCGTCTCCTTGTATGTGGCATTCGGCGTCTCGGAACGAGCCAACAAGAAACTCGTGGCCTCCAGAGAACCGGGTCTGGAAAGATTCAACGTTCACGGCGAAGACCAGCTTACGGTGGAGGCGATCGGGTGCAAGCACGAAAGAAGGAAGCTGGTCGCGGCAAGCGCCCCCAACCGGCTCTATCAGTTGCAGAAATGTCTCCAGGAGAGCGATTCGGAGACCACGGATATCATCGTCATGCACGCGAAGATACTGGCCGACAAGGAGAACGCGACAGTGGATGGTTCAATCACTACCGACCAGGACCAGCTGTTGACGGAGGTGATCAAGTTGGCGGAGAAAGAAGGGAAACCCGTCCTCCCGATCGTGGTGCCCACCAACAATGCGCTGTTTGCCGTTGCCCAGACCGCTGCCCAACTGGGCGTTGAGGAGATCTTTCTCGGGGTATCCCAGCGCTACCCCGCCGACTACCTCATTGAGCAGTTCGCGATCTACTGGGGGATGGTTCAGGCGGATGGCGATCAGCACGTCGTCCTGAGAACCGTCGATGCCCGAAGGGAAGTGAGGCAGGAACTGTAGTCTTTTCTCGCTCACCGGATTGCTTCAAATCACACCCTCTTACCCCGTTTGTCAGTATACTCTTCCGTCGCACCGCCATCAGGTCAGCGCGGGTTGATACTCCGGCATGGTGCTCCTGAAAGTCTGCGTGTTTCATGAAACCGAGTGTGTAATGTCGTGGTTCAAGATCAGGTTCACGCGTGATGAAGCCAGTACACTCATTGGTGATCTGGCCCAGGACTTTTTGGACACATTGCAGACATCGGAGAGCCGGGACGGCATCGCACTCTATAGGCAGAAGCAGATTGAAGGGGAAGAGCTGGTGGTGTACTACCTCAGCCTCAACACATCGCGTCCATCAAAGAGGCTGACGGACGTCTACAAGGCAGAACCATGCTCTCGTCCGGAACGGCACATGGTGGACCACTTTGGAGGGGATACTACGGTGCTGGGGCTGGAGGGGTAGCAGGATCGGGTGATGGGGGGGAGGCTACTTCTTCATGGTTTCCTGAATTGCCCTGACGGCCCGTTCCTCCGAGTAACCATTTTTGTAGTAATGCTTGATGACGGTTTCCCACCAGGCGGATGGCAGGACGTTCCTGTCCGGCTCGGTCAACTTCTCATACACCTTCGTCTTGTACGCCTCGAAGTATCTGTCTTCAGTCGTCTGTTGCGTCACTCGGGGCCTCTCTTGGTGATGTCAATGTACTCCTGATCTGCCTCTAAATCAAGTCGGATTTGTGCGTCATATCACGTTTTTCCAATTCGCAATTTCTTATTGTTAATACGAGAACAGTTGTGGGCACTACTCTTTCAGGGGGTTTGTACAATGAAAAATTTCTGGAAAGTGGCGGCGCTTGTCGCCCTTGCAGCCATACCTCTTATCATACTTGGCAGGAAGAAGGATGATGAGAAAGGCGTTATCCCGGAATCGGGCGATACGTCGGACATATTCGATCGGGAATTGTCCGTCGATTGACGGACATCGCGCGTCAGGCTGGCTTTGATGCGGTGTGAGGATCGGTGGGATGTTGCAGCAAAACGGGTTACCAACCGCAGGGGTCCGTCACCCTTCGGTCGGTAACCCGTTCCGCTTCCCTCCCCTCAGAAGCTGATTGTCCCGCCTCCCTGTTCCCCTTCCTTCCATCTCGAGGTTGTGTGCTTGTCGCACGCCGGGGGACGTGTCTGATCGGTGAAATACTCTATCATCTTGACCGGGCAGAAAGGGGTGGCAAGTTTTTTCGTCTCGGTGCAGATGCTGTCCGCGTAGACCTTCGCCGGTTTCTCGAAGTACTCCAGCGGCATCGCGATCGTCGGGTCGTCATAGACGTATTTCATGAAACGTCCCCAGATCGGCGCTGCCGCCCTGCCTCCCTGCCCGTCCCAGGTCTTGAAGTGGACGCTCTTGTTGTCGAACCCCACCCACACCGCCGCAGCTATCTGTGGCGTGTAACCCACGAACCATGCGTCCGCAAACTCCGTTGTTGTCCCGGTCTTCCCGGCAGCGGGGAGCTGGAAGAAGTCCCGGACATGGCTCCCCGTTCCCCCGTTGACAACTCCTTCGAGCATGGACGTCATGATAAATGCCGTCTGGTCACTGAAGACCTCGCGCCGCATGGGGGTGTTCTCCTCAATGACATTCCCGTCCTTGTCTTCGATCCTCACGATGGCGTACGGGGAGACATAGACTCCATGGTTGGCGAAGACACTGAACGCACCGGCCATCTCGAGCGGTGACACTTCTCCCGCCCCGAGTGCGAGCGACTCATAGGGGGGGAGGGGGGACGTGACCCCCATGCGCTTGGCGTATGCGATCACTTGGTTGATCGGCGCTATCTGCATGATCGCGCGCACGGCGACGAGATTGATCGAATGCTTGATCGCCTCCCGTATCGTGCTCTTTCCGCCGAATTGCCCGTCGGAGTTTGCCGGAGTCCACCTCTTTCCGTTGGCCATCATCACCGTGACAGGCTGATTCAGAAGTTCGTAACTCGGTGCATACCCGTTGTCCATCGCGACCGTGTAGACAAACGGTTTGAACGCAGAGCCGACCTGGCGGCGGATCTGTGTCACGTGGTTGAGACCGTATTTGAAGTTTTTGAAATTCGCTCCCCCGACCATCGCCAGGATTGCGCCGGTCCTTGCGTCGAGCGCCACGAATCCCGTCTCGATCGATTGCGCGATGTGCTTCATTGAATCCGCCCACGCCCTGTTGCCCGTAAGGGCCGCGTAGATGCTGTCCCGGCCGGCAGCGGTCATCGATCTCCGGTACTGCGGCGAAGTCTTGATCGCCTGGTCGATCACGCGTACCAGCACCTCGGTGGACGTCGCCCAGTTCCACTCCTTGTCGAACTCTTTCTGGTAGATGGCGAGATGCTCTTCCACCGCCCGGTTGGCGTGTCGTTGCATACGGCTGTCAAGCGAGGTGTACACCTGAATGCCGTCGCGGTAAATGTCGAAGCCGTATTTCTCCGCTTTCTGCATGAGCTGCTGGCGGATCGATTCAACGAAATGCGGCGCGATTCCCGCCACCGCGAATTCGTCCGCCACCTTGACCTGGATCACTTCGGCCCTTGCCTGCTCGGCCTCCTGATCGGTGATATACTTGTATTTGAGCATCTGTGAGATCACCGTATTGCGCCGGTTGAGCACTCTCTCGGGATGCTTGCCGGACGGGTCATAGTACCCCGGGCCTTTCAGGACCGCGATCAGCGTGGCGGTTTCTCCCAGCGTGAGGTCGGCGGGCGACTTCCCGAAATACACCTGCGATGCAGAGGCGACACCATACGAGCCACGGCCGAAATAGACCACGTTGAGGTAGAACTCGAGAATCTCATCCTTCGTAAATGTCTGTTCCAGCTGCACGGACGTCATGAACTCGCGGATCTTCCGGGTGACCCCGTCGAACACGTTCCTGTCGCTGTGTCCGAGGTAGAGGTTTCTCGCAAGTTGCTGCGTGATGGTGCTCGCCCCCTCTTTCAGGCGGAGGGCGAACAGGTTCTTCACCATCGCTTTCCCGAAACGGACGAGATCGACGCCCCAGTGGCTGTAGAAGTCCTTGTCCTCCGTTGCGATGAGCGCATCGATAACGGTCTTGGGGATATCGGAAAGGGCCAGGTGAGACCTGTTCTTGATAAAAAACTGGTCGAGTACTTCCCCGTCGGTCGAATAGACCTTTGATGCCAGTTCGGGCTTCGGGTTTTCGACCCGCTCGAGTGAAGGGAGCCCCGATACCAGGAAGCTCCAGTACACGATTGCCAAAACCAGGAGGGCCAGCCCTGCGCCGGCGACGATTTTTGTTCTCCGGGAGAACCGTTGCCAGAAATTTCGCCGGCTGTTCTTTCTGCGGTATTCGGGATCGTTAAAGTAACGCTCCATGTCCGACGCCGCGTATTTTGGCTCTTTCGGCGGCCCTCCGGGCTTATTATTCTGATTGTCGTTGGTTTCCTCTGGCATGCCAGTCCTCCTACGTTCCTTTCCAGGTCTTCAGCACCATCGATCCATCCGACATTTCCCCGTACGTGTTGTACGTGATCCAGTCCCCGAGGTTCACATAGACCCCCGTGCCGAGCTGTTTGGCGGCCGGCTTGTGGTGGTGCCCCATCACGACCACATCGGCCCCGCCCCGGATGATCCGCTCTGCATAGAGGAGCATCCCTTTTTCTTCGCCGTAGTGCTTGGTCGTCGTGTATGCCCGGCTTGAACGGGATGTCCTGTGCGCAATCCGGACCCCGATGTCAGGGTGGAGCCAGCGGTACAGCCGGACGGCGAAAGGGTTGCGCAGGACCGGCTTGATAAGCCTGTATCCGAAATCGTTCTCCGCGAGTCCGTCACCGTGGTGCACATGGACCCGTTTCGCCTGAACGATCACTTCGAACGGCTCCCTGTGCAGGGTCACACCGATTTCGGTTTCGAAAAAATCACCCATCCAGCAATCGTGGTTCCCGACAAGATAGTGGATCTTTTTTCCGGCATCGGTGAATTCCTGGAGTGCGGCGAGGGTCCTGTGAAACCCGCGCGGGATCACCGTCCGGTAGTCGAACCAGAAATCGAAGAGGTCCCCTACGATGAACAGGATCTCGGTGTCAGGCAACACGCCGTGCAGGAACTGCAGGAGGCGGTTTTCCTTGGCCCGCTCCTCTTCCCGCGATCCCAGGCCAAGATGAACGTCGGATATGAAATACGCTTTCATGCGGTCCAGTGTAAGGCCGTGTCTCCGGGAAGAACGATCATTCGGCGCGTACTGATGTTGATCATCTTAATGTACGAACCCTGCCGTGAAAAGTAAACCGGTGGCTACGCCCGCGACGGCGCCCGCACGGGTTCCTGCACTCCCTGAAGGATCGCAAATCCCGTGATGAAGAAGAGCGAAATGACAAGTGCCGCGATCCGCTGGTTTGTCAGGTCGGCAACCACCCCGTAAACGATCGGGCCGAATACCGCGGATGCTTTTCCGCAGAGGCCGTCGTAAAAACCGAAAAATTCGGCTTCGCGTTCCCTGGGAGTGAGAAGCGCCATGAAGCTCCGACTGGCCGACTGGGACGATCCGATCGCTATCCCCGCGGCGAACGCAACGACGTAGAAGAACATCACGCTGTCCACAAAATACGCGGCAATGGCGATCATGATCCAGAGCACGAGGGTGATGCTGATCGTCTTTTTCGGCCCGATCCGGTCCGTCACGATGCCGAATACCAGTGATCCGGCAACGGCACTTGTCTGCACGATCGCAAAGAAGGCGATGATTGCTTCGTCGCTCATATTGAGCGACTGTTCTGCGAAGATCGCCGCGAAGGCGATGACGGTCAGTATCCCGTCGTTATAGATGAAGAAAGCAATGAGGAAACGGGCAATCGAAGGGAATTCCCTGTCGATGAAGAGAGCCCGGAACGTTCGGCCTGCGCGCGTCAGTCCCGCCCGGACAAGGGAAGGAGGACGTTCCGCCGAAACGGGTGGTTCCCGAACGAACAAAAACAGCGGAAGCGAAAAGAAGAGAAAAAATGCCGCGGCGACGACAAAAGAGAGCCTGACATAAAACAGATAGGAGGGATCCCCGGAGTCCGGGAGCATGAGTCGTACGATGAGTAGAACTGCAAGCGCCCCCAGATATCCCATCGCGAACCCGTACCCGGAGACGCGACCGTACGAGGTTTTTGCCGTAATTCCCGGGAGGAACGCATCGTAGAACACCATCCCCCCCTCGAAACCAATGTTTGCAATGACAAAGAGCGCAAATCCGGCAACGACCATCCCCTCCCGGACGAAGAACAGGAGGGACGTTGCGCAGATGCAGGTGAGCGCGAACAAGAGCAGGAAGCCTTTCCTGTTCTGGGAGTAGTCGGCGACGGCACCCAGCGGCGGAGAGAGTGCAGCCGCGCAGATCATCGAGAGGGAGACTGCCGCTCCCCAGAGCCACCGCTGCCCTCCCGCGACGCGATGGGTGAAATAGCGGGAATAAACGACAGTGATGACAATAACGGAAAATGCGGTCTGTCCAAAATCGAAGAGAGTCCAGGAGAAGATCCGCCATCGGGAGACGCCCGCCGGGCGGCGGTCCATCGGAGTGTGGGGCAGGTCGGTTAGCCCGGGGGTCGGGAGGGGGGGAGGGAGGTCTGGCATGCGGAGATCAGTTCGTCCGTTTCCCCTTTGCCTTGTTGACCCGGTTTGTGCCGTCACCCTCGTACAGCCCGCGACCCACCTTCGCGAGACCTCCCGCCGCCTTCATGTCGTTCAGGACGGCATCGAGGACTCCGTTGACGAATTGTCCGCTCCGTTGCGTGCTGAAGAGCTTGGCAAGCTCGATCGCTTCGTTCATGGAGACTTTGGGAGGGATCTCCTTGAAATACAGGAGTTCGCAAATCCCCATCCTGAGTATCAGACGGTCCAGTACGGCAATCCGTTTGAAATCCCAGTTGGTGACCTTTTCCCTGATGACAGTGTCGATGTCGGGTATATGCGTGATCGTCTGGACGACAAGCTTCCGCGCAAATTCGTACGCAGCAGGGTTGTTCTTGAGCCCGATCAGGATTGTCTCAACGACATGTTCCACCGGATCGCCGCCGATCTCGAAAGCGTACAGCGCCTGCACGACCTTCTCTCTGATAATTCGTCTTCTCACGCGCGATGCTTCCTTTCCTGGCCTTAACTCATGCCGCTCCCCGCTAACCGAGCAGCGACACCCGTGGTGTCCCGTGCACCGGATGTGTGTCGACGATGACCGGGGTTCTGAAGACTTCGTGGACCCGCTCACCGGTGAGGACTTCGGCCGGGGTGCCGAGCGCAGCGAGTGCGCCGCCTACTATCATTGCGATCCGGTCGCTGTACGCTGCAGCCAGGTTCAGGTCGTGCGAGACCGAGAGGACGGTCAACCCGGATTTGGTGTTCAGACGTTTTATGATCCGGAAAATGTCCACCTGGTGGGCGATATCGAGGTGGGCATTCGGCTCGTCCAGGAGTATGATCTCGGGCTGCTGTGCCAGGGCGCGGGCGATGAACACGCGCTGACGCTCGCCTCCGGATAGGTTTGTAACGGGTTGATCAGCGAACCCCGCGACGTCGGTCAGCCTCATCACCTCGTGAGCAACATCCCTGTCGTGTGCATTCTCGAACGCCATGCCGCCGCTGTGCGGGGCGCGCCCCATCAGCACGATTTCCGCGACGGTGAACGGGAACTGGATGCTGTTGTCCTGCGGCACGAACGCGATGCGTCGTGCGATGGCGGCGCGTGAAAATTTCGCGAGTGGCTTGTCGCCGAGCAGGATCGACCCGGAGCGGGGGATATAGATCCTGTCGAGGAGTCGGAGGAGAGTGGTTTTGCCGGATCCGTTGGGACCCACGAAGCTGAGGAACTCGCCGGAGCGCACCGTGAATGAAACATCCCGCACGACCGGGGAGGCCGGATCGTAACCGAACGAGATGTTGTCAACGGTGATTGCGTGCATAAAGAAACTCAAAGCACAGACAATGAATCCTCACCACAGGTCCCCCCCGGGAACACGGTGCGGGGGACACCGGATTCTGGATCCGGTGCTCCAATCTAACGAAATTGTGTATCGAAGGCAAGGTTTCTCCCGTCGACCCGGAGGTTCGACCCGCGGTTCCGGGCTCCGGGAGAAAAGGTACCTTCAGGCGGGCAGGTCGAGCACTTCGCGAAGCTTGCGGAGGACGTCGCTCGTCTGGAAGGGCTTAGGAATGAATTCTTTTGCTCCGGCAACAAAGAGCTTCGACTTGAGTTCGGGGCTGAGGTATCCGCTGGCGAGTATCACCTTTGCACCGGGGTTGAGATCCCTGATCTTGAGGAACATCTCAAACCCCGATTGCTTGGGCAGCCCCATGTCTGCAATCACCGCCTGTATGTCGTCGGCGTGTTGTGCGTAGACTTCAAATCCCTCGACGCCGTCCGCAGCGGACAGGACCGCATATCCCTTCGCGCGAAGGACTTCCTCGAGGAGGAGGCGGAGGACCTCTTCGTCTTCGACCACCAGGATCGTTTCTATGCCGCCGGGGACGATTCCCTCGGCGGGCGCCCCGGATGCCTCTGCTTCAACGTGAATTGCCGGCAGGTATATCGAAAACGTCGTCCCCTCCCCTTTTTCGCTCGAGACATCGATGAATCCGTGGTGCCCTTTGACGACGCTGTAGACGGTCGCCAGCCCCAGGCCCCGGTCGGCTTCGGGCTGTTCGCCCTTGACGAACGGTTCGAATATTCTCTGACGTTTCTCTTCGGCCATCCCCGATCCGTTGTCGGTAACTGTCACACGGACATAGTTCCTCGCTGTCGCGCCGTGGAACAGCTCGTGCACGGAGCGCCCGTCCACGGTGACTGCTCGAAAGGTGACCAACCCGTCCGTCGTGCGGGCCCCGACGATGGCATCGCGAGCGTTCAGGCCAAGCGTCAGCAGGCTCTGGTAGAGCTGGGGCTGGCTCGCCTGGACGAGCGGCAGATCCGTTCCGGGCAGGGTCTCCACCCGGATCGTCTTTTCGATGCTGTTCTGAAGCGAAGCCCCGACGTCATTGATCAGGCCTGCGAGGGCGATCGGGATGTGCTGTGTGCTGTCGACCTGCGCGAACATCGAAAGACGTTTTCCAACATCCACCCCCCTGCGGACGGCGTGTTCCCCCATCTTCAGGTATTTGTCTGCGACGGGATCCGTCTTGAGGTTCGAACGGAGGAGCGTGAACGCGCCCAGGATGACGTTAAGGATATTGTTGAGTTCGTGGGCGATCCCCCCGGCGAGCTCGCGAAGGCTCTCCATTTTCTGTGCCTGCCGGAGCCGCTCTTCCATCTGGGTCTCGAGGGTCGTGTCCCGTTTCACGGCGGAATAGTTTACCACTGTCCCGTGCGTGTCCCTCACTGGGGAAATGACCATCTCTTCATGATACTTCGTTCCGTCCTTCCGCTTGTTCATGATGTGGCCTGACCAGACTTCCCCCCTCAGAAGGGTGGCCCACATCTCCCGGTAGAATTCAACCGTCTGGCTGCCGCTCTTCAGGATCCGCGGATTCTGACCGACGACTTCCTCGCGCGTGTAACCCGTTACCCGTTCGAAGGCGGGGTTCGTATACTGTATCGCCCCCGCAGCGTCCGTTATGAGGATCGCCTCATGCGCCTGTTCCACGGCGGAAAAGAGCCGTGTACGTTCCTCCTCGGTCCGCACACGGTCCGTGATGTCCCTGCCCACGACGATGACCTTTTCAGGCTTTCCCTCCACATCGCGAACGACATTCCCCTGAGATTCGATGTACCGGATGTTCCCGTCCTTCCCCCGGAGCCTGTACACGATCCGGCGGCCAACCCCGGTCTCAATCGTCTCCCGGAATGTACTTCTGACCAATTCACGGTCGCTGGGATGGACCTCTTCGAATGAATCGGTCCCGCGCAGCCTCTCCCGGGCACCGAGTATCGCCTCGTATGACGGGCTGTTGTAGAGCCGGAACCCATTCAAATCCAGCACTGCGATCATGTCGTCGATGTTGGCGAGGATGAGGTGGAGGAGGCGCTCGGTTTCCGATGTCCGTTCTTCCTGTTTCATCACGGTACCCCTCTTTCTGTTTGAGCACCGGCGTCGATGACACCCCTGATGACCCGGAGGATATCGGTGGGCTGGTAAGGTTTCTGAAGGAAGGCCTTCGCACCCAGTGCCATGAGGTGCGACCTGAGTCCGGGGTCGAGGTACCCGCTGGCGAGCACGATGCGGGAGGAAGGGTCCAACTCGCGGATCCTGGTGAAGAGGTCCTGACCCGACATCCGGGGGAGTCCCATATCGGTGATGACGGCCTCGATGTCTTCCCTGTGGCGCTTGAACTGCTCGAGTCCCGAGACGCCGTCATCCGCCTTTAGGACGGTGTAACCGTAGGACTCGAGGAGTTCCGTGAGGAGGTTCCGTAGCGCCTCTTCGTCTTCCACGACAAGGATGGTTTCAGTCCCACCGACGATCGCTTCATTCCTCTTTTCCGGAGCAACGAGCCTCTCCTCGGGATACGCAACGAGGTACACATGGAACGTTGTCCCCTCCCCGGGGATGGATTCGAGGTCGATGATGCCGTGGTGGTTCTTCACGATGCCGTAGACGACCGCGAGGCCCAGGCCGGTCCCCTTGCCTGGCGGCTTGGTGGTGAAGAAGGGTTCGAAGATCCTGCCTTTCACTGCGTCGGTCATCCCGCAGCCCGTGTCGGAGACGGAAACGCGGAGATATGCCGGCGCGATCGCATCCTTGAAATTCTTCCGTACGGCAGCCCCCGAGAGCGTCGTTGCCGCAATAGTGATGCGCCCGGCCGTCCGCTGTCCCCCCGGCTGGAGTATTGCATCACGCGCGTTGATGCAGAGGTTGAGGAGCATCTGGTACAGCTCGCCGGCATCCCCCTGTATGATGGGAAGATCCGGCGGGATGTCCGTCACGAGCTCCACCGTTTTTTCGATGCTGTGCTCGAGGACCTTGATAAGCTCGCCGGCCACGTCTGCGAAAGCCAGGGGGCGAAGCTGGATCTGCCCGTCCCGCGAGAACATCAGGAGCCGCTTTGCAACGTCGGCTCCGCGGTTGACGGCCGATTCGCTTATCTCGATATAGCGCATGTGTGACTCGTCCGTCACATGCGATTTCAGGAGGGCGAGCCCTCCCTGAATCACCCCGAGGACATTGTTGAAGTCGTGCGCGATGCCTCCAGCAAGCTGCCCGAGGCTCTCCATTTTCTGGGACTGACGGAGGTGCCGTTCTATCTCCAGTTCGTGCGTCATGTCCCGCTGCAAGGCAACATAGTTGACGATCGACCCCGGGGAGTCGCGAACCGGAGAGATCACCACCATCTCTTCGTAGAGAGAGCCGTCCTTCCTCCGGTTCGTTATCTGGCCGGACCAGACTTCCCCGCGCGCGATCGTCCCCCACAGGGCCGTGAAATAGGCCGCGTCGTGCTTTCCGCTTTTGAGGATGCGCGGGGTTTTGCCGAGCACCTCGCTCCTCCCGTAGCCGGTGATCTTCACGAATGCAGGGTTGACATAGACGATCCGCCCGTCCGGTTCGGTGATCAATATGGATTCGGCAGCCTGGTCCACAGCCATCTTGAGCCGTGCGCGTTCCTCTTCTCCGTGCTTTCGGGAGGTCACATCCCTGTCGATTCCCCTGTATCCCCGGAACTGCCCCTTGTCGTCGAACACCGGGACCCCGCTCGTCTCGAGAACGACCGTGCGGCCGTCCTTCGAGAGGTGCCGGTTCTGAAGCCCGGAAAATGGCTCCCTCCGGGCTGCGAAGCTCATGATCTGGAGTCCGAATTCTTTGGCGTCAGGGGACTGCATGAAATCGCGGGGACGCTTTCCAAGGACCTCGGTCGGTTCAAACCCGAGGAGGTCTTTCACCTTCGGGCTTGCATAGGTGTAGCGACCCGCCGCATCGGTCTCCCAGATCCAATCCGGGATCGCCTCGACGAGAGAACGGAATCGCTGTTCGCTCCTGTACAGCGCATTCTCGGCCTCCTTGCGGCGGGTGATGTCCGTGAAGCTCGTCACCACTGCGTACGGGAGTTCGTCTCCCTCCCGGATAAGGGGCTCTGTGTTTATCGAAATCCACCTGCGGTCCCCCGAGTGGGTCCTGAACCCGAGGATTGTGTCTGTGCACGGCGTCCCCGTATGCAGGGAGACCGCGGCGGGATATTCACCGGGAAGGAATGCGCTTCCATCTTCATGGATGGGGTCCACCTTCTTTTTCTGGTAGGGCCATCCCTCGAGGTCTTCCGCCGACATTCCGAGTATGCGCATCGCGCTCGGATTCCAGCTGCTCGGCGCCCCCCGGGCGTCGTGGAGCATTACCCCGTCCCCCATCCCCGCGATGATCGCCCGGTACCGTTCCTCGCTTTCACGGAGGGCGGCCTCCGTCCGTTTCCTCTCGGTGATGTCGGCAAGCGTTCCGACGATCGCAGGATGCCCGTTGTGCAACGTGCGCGTCCCCGCGAACTCCAGATCGATCCGTGCCCCGTCTTTCCGCAGGGCGGTAAAGTTGAGAGGGGGTGTCTCTTCAACCCTGAGGCTCAGCATGTATTCTTGCACACGCACCCGTTCCTCCGGCACGACGGTGTCCGTTACCATCATCCCGCCGGTGAGCTCCCGTGCATCGTACCCCATGATCTCGCATACACGCGGGTTCACGTACTTGAAACTGCCGTCCTGAAGTACGTAGACCCCGACGAATGAATTCTCGACCAGTCCGCGCAACGTGGCCTCGGTCTCGGCGAGCTTCCTCCGGGTGTGTTGATGCGAGGTGATGTCCCTGGAGATGACGACCACATAGCGGATTTCCCGTCTGACGTCCCGGATGATGTGACCACGGGATTCGATGTGCCTGACGGTTCCATCCGTGAGGAGGAAGCGGAATTCTGCCCGCTTCCCCTTTCCGGTCCGGACTGTCTGTTGGAACAGTTTCTGGATCTGGTTCCTGTCTTCGGGATGGATTTGGGCAAATGCGTCGGTTCCCTGGAGCGATTCCGGGTCACCCAGGACCTCGCGGTACGATGGACTGTTGTAGATCCTCTTCCCATTCCTGTCCAGTACGACGATCAGGTCGCCGGTGTGCTTGAGTATGAGGTCGAGCAGGCGGTCGCTGCCGATGAGTGAAGAGATGAGCTCGATTGCTGAGTGAGGGGTCGCCCGTGCCTTGGCCGGTGCTGCGTCCCCGGCTGCAAACCCCATCGTTCTTTTCATATCACTCCGTTCCGGCGCCACGCCATTCGCAAAAAGGCGTGGTTGCTCTCCGATGGTTTGCGAAAAATCCGCAAACAGTTGGGTGAATCGACAGAGGGTTACATCTTATAGTAATAGGAAGCGAGAACTTGTACAACAATGTGTGACGGATGTCACCCGTGGCGGGGAAGTAGTGTGCGAATTACACTTTTTTGAGCAGGTAGACGAACAGGGGGGCTCCAATTGCGGCCGTGACAGCGCCAACCGGTATTTCGGTGGGGGCAAGGGCAATTCTTGCTATGAGGTCCGCCATGACCATGAAAATGGCTCCTGTCAGGAACGAGGCGGGAAAGAGGAGCCTGTGGTCCGGCCCGAAGATCATGCGGCAGATGTGGGGAATGATCAGCCCGACGAACCCGACAACCCCGCTCACAGACACAACCATTCCCGTGATGAAGGAGGCCAGCAGGTATGCAACCTTCTTAAGCGTGCCGACGTTGATCCCCAGTTGCATCGCAGCTTCTTCACCGGTGGCGATCAGATTGAAACCCTTGGCCTGTGTGAAAAGTGCGAGCGATGCAATGATGACCGGGGGGGTGACCACCGCGATAGTTGCGGGACTGGCGCCGCTCAGGTTCCCCATGAGCCACAGGAATGCGCTCCGGAGCTCCTGGTTGATGACTGCGATAACCAGCAGGACAAGGGCGTTGAAGAATGCACCGACCATGACCCCGGCCAGAAGCAGCGTATACGTATCAAGTTTCCCCCGCCGGTGTGCGACGGAATAGACAAGCCCCATGACGGCGGCGGAGCCCGCGAAAGATGCCAGGGGCACAATGAATATCTCCGAGCCTGCCGTGAGCGTCATCGCAAGGACCGCCCCGGCAGTTCCTCCGCTTGAGATTCCCAGGATGTAGGGCTCCGCAAGCGGATTCCGCAGGAGCGCCTGGAATACCAGTCCCGCAACAGAGAGCCCCGCTCCCACGATAATCGCGAGGAGAAGGCGGGGGAGGCGGATCTCCAGTATGATCGTCCTTTCGGCGGCGGAGACGGAGCTGCTTCCCGTGAACGAGCCCGCGACGCTCCCTATCGACACCGGCACGCTGCCGAGCGAAAGTGCGATCAGCGCTGCCAGCAGAAGCGCTGCCGTAAGCCCGGCGACGACGACGAGTGTCCGGCGGGGAGTGAGTGGTGAGTGCGTCACGTGCCGCGTTTCCTTCTCGCCGCAACAGGCCGGACTTTGTCCCACATCGCACGCACCAGCGCACTGATGCCCGCGCCTGTGACCGCCGAGATGCGCAGAACGGGAGTCGTCCCGAACCGGAGTTTCGACAGTGCCTTCAGCCCGCCTGCATCGAGGAGATCCGTCTTCGTAAAGACGGCAATCCGTGGCTTCTTCAGAAGTTCTTTCTTGAAGAGCTTGAGCTCATTGAGGAGTGTCCGGTAGTCCTCGCCGGGGTCCTCGCGCGTGCAGTCGATGAGAAACGCCAGCACCTTCGAGCGTTCGATGTGCCGGAGGAACTGGATGCCGAGCCCCTTCCCCAGATGAGCCCCCTGAAGAATGCCGGGGATGTCGGCGACGACAAAACTCTGCCCTTCGTCGACGCGGACGATCCCGAGGTTCGGCACGAGTGTCGTGAAGGGATAATCGGCGATTTTGGGACGGGCGGCGGACACCACGGAGATGAGCGTCGATTTCCCTGCATTCGGGAAGCCGACCAGGCCGACGTCGGCAAGAAGCTTCAATTCGAGTTCGAGATCACGCTCCTCCCCCTCTTCCCCCTGTTCGAACTGACGCGGGGCCTGGTTTGTCGCTGTCGCAAAGGCGGCATTCCCTTTTCCCCCCCGGCCCCCTGCGGCGGCGACAGTTTCATCCCCGTCGCCGAGGAGGTCGGCGAGGATTGTACCCGTCGCCGCTTCACGTATCACCGTCCCGGCCGGGACCTCGAGTGTCACATCTTCCCCGCTCCTGCCTGTCTTGTTCGAGCCGAGCCCGTGTTCTCCCCGCGGTGCCTGGTAATTTCTCTTGTACTGGAAATCGAGGAGCGTCGCCAGATGGCGGTTGGCCCGGATGACCACCGACCCTCCCCGTCCCCCGTTTCCACCATCCGGTCCCCCCTTGGGGATGAATTTCTCCCGCCTGAAACTGACACACCCGACCCCGCCGTCTCCCGCCGCGATGTGGATCCGGGCAATATCGATGAACTTCATGAGCCTTCCCTCTCCGCCCCCAGGTAGCGGCGATGAATAGCATCCGTGAATTCCACCACGTCGGGGTCGAACGGGTCAAGCCCGTTGGACATGTACAGTGCTTTGAGAAGGAGGGATGCGTCCCTCCATGTGTCGGACCTGTTCAGCGATGAGATGACGTCCTCGTAGCTCTCCTCATTTCTGTTGAACAATCGTTTGACGAACCTGCTCCGGGTGTGCCCCTGTATGATCTCGTGGAGATCCGTAAGCCCTGCCGGGGGCTCTGATCCGGCGAAGAGCCTCTCGTATGATTCCGGGATCCGGGGCTTCTCGGGCTGGGGGGACCGCGGCGCGTCCGCTCCAGGGGGTCGGGGAACCTCCCCCCGTGGAAGAGGGGGAATACTCTGCGGAGGCGGTTCGTCCGCGTGGGGCCGGTCGTCTCGCCCGTCCGGCTCTTCGGTGACGAAATCAAATATCGACGGCACATGTAACTCGATTGTGGGCTCGTACCCCTGGAGGTCCTCTGCTGACAATGGTGCCCCTGGCTCCGGAATCTCTCCTCCGGCGGCCGGTCCCGTGGGTACGGCGTCCGCGGGCAGAGGTTCCTCTTTCGCGCCGGGCGGGGGGGGCGGAGGGGGGGTATCGGCCTGCCCGAGGTAGAGGTCTTCAACGAGTGTCGTGAGTTCGTCGAGTGTGATCTCCGTCCGTTGCCGTATGCTGCAGATGCTCTCTATGTAATCCCTCAGGATGTTCATCTTCTTGTCTTCGAAAAAGACAAGAATCGGTTTAAGGGGAATACTGACGTCGGGGGGGGTATCGCGCAGCAGGAGGAAATCGAATATCGGTTTGGCCAGGAGCGCAAGCTCCCTTGCGTTGTGCTGTTTCACGATCTGATCGTCGATCCTGATCAGCATCGTCCGGAACTCCTCCGCGCTGATATCCCTGTTTCCCCGCCGCTTCATGATCTTCTGGATCAGCGTTCTGAAGTAGGCGTACTCAACCGTGCAGTCGAGCTTTGCCATGACATCCTGTGCGCTCATGCTCCCGCCCGATTCGAAAACGAAATGCTCGATGGTCCACTGTGGGCGGCAGAGGTAGTTCTCAAGGAAATGGATCGCGTTGTCGAGCAGGGAGAGGAATTCCTCCCGCGGAAACCTGTAGAGCGCGGACATCGAAGCGATGAACGCCCGTCCTTGGCGTCGGACGCCGGGAGCCTGGGTATCCACCCGGGAAAATCTCGGGGAGGCGAACAGTTCGGCTTCGAGCCAGCGGACGGTCTCCGCCTGCATGTACGTCTTGATCCCCCGCGGAATATCGGCGACGAAGATCTCCCGGAGCAGGATCGCCTCCCTGTCTCCTATCGTGCGCGTCCGTAGTGTGGCGAGGATCGCATCGGTCTCGTGTTCGAGCATTGTCAGCCGGGCTTTTTCTTCAGGACAGTCCTGACACGGTCGATTTCCTTGCGGGCGGCCGACTTGAACGTCTCGTCGATCCCCGCCCGGTCCACAATCTGCTGGTACATCGTCAACGCCTGATCGTAACGTCCCATCTTCTCGTACGACTGGCCGGACATGTAGAGCGAATTCGCCGTCCAGTCGATTTTCCCTTTCTTCGTGACGAGATACGGGACCTTCAAAAAGTCGAGTATCGCCTGCTGGTAATCCCCCTTGTGGTAATTGGCTTCCGCGATGTAGTAACGGATCTCGCCTTCGAGATCGCTCCCCGCCTCGTCCAGCAGCGACTGGAGGTGCAGCGCCGCCTGGTCGTAGTAACCGAGGTGATCATAGAGCATCCCGATCTTGATCTTCTTGTCAAGCGCGTCTTCAGCGTTCGGGTAGAGTTCGAGGTACTTCCGTGTGAGCGTCAGCGCTCCGTCGTACGCGGCGGCCACTTCGTACGTTTCGATCAGGTTGCTCATCGCGGATGGAACGAGTTCCTGGTCCGGGTGCGGATCGTCGACGATCACCCGGTAATGCTTGATCGCCTGGTCCCATTTCTCCGCAGCGTAATACAGGTTGCCCAGCGCGAGGTGCACGTGCATGATGACGGGTGCCTGCGGATGGGCTGCAAGAAGCTTTTCGAGGTAGTCGACTGCCTCGCCCGGTTTCTCCGTCGCCTCGAGCGTCTTTCCGATCCAGTACATCGCCGTCGGCCCGGAGGGGGAGTCCTCGAATCTGTCCACGATATGCTGGAACGCCTTCATCGCGCCGGCGTATTCCTCCCTGCGGAACTGAAGCAACCCCTTCTCGAGTTCGAAGAGCGCGATGTCGTCATGCGCATCCCCGTACTTCTTGTCAAACGCCGCGATGGCCTTCTCCGCGCCCGGTCCTTCGCCATTCCGGATCATCGCGAGAATGATCCGGGAGTCGAAGTACTGCTTTTCGGTATCCCCCGGTGCCGTCCCGGAGAGCTGCATGTATTCCTTGATGGCGTCCCTGTAATCCCCGGTCTCGAAAAGCAGGTCCGCGATGTCGCGTGTGACCCCCGCTCCCGGAGCGGCCGTCTCTGCACGGCGGAAGAATGACGTCGCTGCCTCCCGCAGCCCTTCCGCGCGGTAGATCAGTCCCAGCGTCGTATACGCCTCTCCGGCTATCGGGCCGGCCTGGTCCCTGGCCAGCACCGCGGTCAGGAAGCGCTTTGCTTCTGCGGCATTGCCTGCCTCCCTCTGGAGCTTTCCAAGAGCCAGGAGGACGGAGACCGACGGCTCCCCGTCCCCCATCGGGTCTTCCGTCTGGCGCTCGCAAATCTCGGCGTAGGTTCGGAGAGCCGCATCGGTTTCCCCGGCTGCCGCGAGGGCTTCCCCGAGCTTTTCTTGCGCCTCGAACGCGAGCGTCGTGTACGCAAAATCGCCCGTGAGGGTCTGGTAGAACCCTGCGGCCAGGAGGGGTTTCTTCTTTTTCATCGCCAGGTCTCCGAGCCTTGAGAGGACCTCGGCTGCGTGAGCGCTTGCAGGGTATGCCGCGAGATACCGTGTTCCCGCGGCAAGGGCCGAATCGGCGGCATCCAGCCGGAAGAGGAGTCCGAGACTCCTGTACGCCGCCTCTTCGGCGATTGTGCGATCCCTGGCTGTCCGTCCGGCCTCCGCGTATTCGGTGCCTGCCTCGGCCAGGCTGTCGGCCTGCTCATAGAGTTTCCCCGTTGTCAACCGGACGACATCCCTCATGGGGAACGTCGGGTTCCGGGTCAGAAGCTCCACGGCCGCCCGCCTGGCGGCCGGGAGAGTCGTTGCGCTCAGCCGGAAGACTGCCAGCAGGGCCTGGTTGGAATCGGGTCCTGTTGCCGGCGACGCGAGGTAGGCATGGTACGCGTCGATCGCACCGGAAACCTGCTGGGGGTCCCGCCAGCACAGGTACTCCAGACTCTTTGCCTTCTTCAACAGGGCCCCTCCGGCGCGGTCGCCGACGATCCCTGCCTCGAGGGCGTTCCCGAACTGTTTGGCGGCGGCCGCGTAGCTCTTGAGATCGTTGAAGTAGATCTCCCCGAGCCTGTAGGCCAGTTCCGCCTTGTCCTTGTCTGAGACTACGTCGCCGACGAGGAGGGCGAGCTTCTCCAGCCCCGCGTCCTTCTCCTTGAGTTCGAACGTCTCGATGATCTTGAGGCGTTCATCCGCCTCGCTCCGGAACTCGGAGGCAGGGTACCTGGCGATCAGTTCCCTGTAGGTCTGTACCGCGCGGTCGAATTCCTTGAGCTGTTCATGTCCGCGCCCGGCCCCGGCCAGAGCATCGTCGGCAACGGCAGACGAGGGATAGCGTGCGGCGATCTGTTCGAAAATCGACACCCCCTTCCTTACGTCGGCCAGTCCGCCGGCACACAGTCGCGCTTCGCGGAGGAGTACCTCCGGCGTTGCGGGATATTCCGGATTGGCGTCGGTGAAGGCCTCGAAGTGCTGCAACGCCGCGGGAAGGTTCTTCTGCTCTTCTGCATTGAGTGCGAGCTTCAACACCGCCCTCCTTTTCAAGGGCTCGGCAGCACCGGATTTGAGGAGACGGTTGCATACGTCGTTCGAGCGTCGGTAATCCTTCGCGCGAGCAGCGGCGACGGCGAGCTTCCAGAGCACCGCCGCGGTCCTCTCCCCCTGCGGAGCCGCGGCGAGGAATTTCTCGTAGGATGCGGCTGCCGCCCCGTTTTCCCCCAGTGCTATCTGGGCGTCGCCGCTTGCGATCAGGGCGTCGTAGACAATCAGTGTGTCCGAAGCCGATTTCTCGGAGATCGCCTTCCTGAACCATTCCAGTGCTTCTGCGTGTTTCCCCCCTGCCGCGACGAGCTTTCCCAGGTTGAGATACGCTCCCTGAACCGCAGAACTCTTCGGGTATTTGGCGATTATTTCCCTGTAGTTCGACTGTGCGTTGTCGGTTCTCCCCGTCGCCTGGGAGATGTTTCCCAGTACCAGGAGCGCCCCGGCCCGGGCGTCGGGAGAGGGGTCCCCTTCGATCACGCGTTTTAATTCGCTCTGCGCCTGGTCGTAGTTCCCTTCCTCGAAGTAGATCTGGCCTAGCTGCGTTCGGGCCGCCAGCACTGCATCGCTGGCCGGGTATTCCTGCAAAATGACGCGGAGCGTCCTGCGCGCGTCATCGCGCGCGCCGGCGAGGAGGAAGTATTTCGTCGCCTTCAGGAGTGCACCGGGGGCGGATTTGCTTTTGGGATGGAACACCTTGACCCGCTCAAAGGCGAGCGCGGCCTCCCTGAGTGTTCCCATGGCTGCGTAAGACTCCCCGACGTTCCACCATGCCTCCGGCGCTTTCGGGTTGTCCTGGTACGTGAGTGCGAACGACTGGAACGTGAGCCGTGCGTCTTCGAACTTCCTGAGTTTTAGCTGCGCGAGGCCAAGGTAGAAACGTGCGTCGATTCCCTGGGGGGCTGTCGGGTAGGCGCCGATGAACTGTCTGAGTTGTTCTGAAGCGAGGTCGTACAGGCCGTCGTTGTAGAGATTGATGGCGAGCTTGAAATCGGCGTTTTCCTTGGAGTTCTGGGCAACCGTTGTACCCGGTCCGGCCAGAAGCAGTGGAAATGCAAGCAGGTGGAGGATTACTCGGTGCGATCGCATAGCGTAGTGACAAACTTACAACATATTTGCCTGTAGCGCAAGGCGACGCCCCCTTCCCTTCCCGTCCGGATTACCGGCGACCGCCGCCGTCCCCGGTCTCCTGTTGCATTTTGTTCTGCAACTCCGTCCTCGCAACCCGTTCACTCCAGGATTCCTGTAGCCTTCCTTCATGGATGTTCAGCGTCACCACGCGTCCTGATGATTCATGACTGATGATGTCAGGATTGACGAAATTAAGGCTGACGATGCAGAGGAATACCGCAAGCGACATGCGCGGGGAAGAGAGCCTGTCGGCGACGATGAGCACGAAAGGGAGGGCGGGGAGAAGGTATGCGCGTTCGAGGGGAAGCGCGAAGAACTGAAGTGTCATGACCCCGATGGCCATGATGGACGAGACCACTAACGGGTCCCTCTCCCGTACCGCTTCGCGCAGGCGATTCCTTCCCCTGAAGGCGACTGCGGCCAGCGCGACGAATGCAAGAGGTCCCGCGGCGTAGACAAGACGGTACCCAAATTCGAACACTCTGACGGTGAATGCCGGGTGCACGTCCCCCATCTCGGCGCGCGTCAGCGCGAACCACCGGAGGGGTTCCCCGTATGTCACCAGCACGGGGAGGAATGCCGCCGCCGCCGTGGTTCCAGCCGCGATCAGGTAGCGGACGCCGGCAGTCCTGTCGCCGCGGAGTGCGATGAGCGTGAAAAGGGGGAGTGCGATAGTGAGGTTCGAAGGACGAAATCCCGCCGCAAGCCCCGTGAATATGCCGGCCGGGATCTCCCTATGCTCCAGCGCGGCGTCCAGAGCGGCCAGGAGCAATGCGAGCGACCAGAGGTAGTCCATGGTGGTCGCGGCGTTTGTGAGGACGAGCGGTGCGCAGACGAGGGAGAAGAAGAGTGTCAGGGGATTTTTTGCGAGCTTGCCTGATATGCGGTACCAGAGTGCGGCAAGGAGAAGTGTGACGACAAGCGTCCCCGCGTTGGAGAGCGCACAGCCTCCGAGACCCACGAGGGGGGCGCTGATGATTTCATGGAGCGGATACCCGGGGAACCGTGAGACGGCGTAGTGCCCGCTCGCCCAGAGTTTTCCGGCCGCCGAGGCGACAAGCCAGGCATCGGGGTCCGCGCCGTAGCCGGCGGTAAGGACCGGTATTCCCGCGGCGGCGACGATCGCAAGCCCGCACACGAGCCAGGTACGGTTCAGCACGGTCAGGTGAGATTCGCTCTCAGGTACTCGGAGTTGAGCCGGGCGATGTGCGTGACGGAGATCTGCTTGGGGCACTCTGCCTCGCAGGCGTAGGTATTCGAACACGCGCCGAACCCCTCCGCATCCATCTGGGCGACCATGGATTCCACGCGCCGGGCGCGTTCCGCGTGTCCCTGCGGCAGGAGTGCGAGTTGCGAGACTTTTGCGGCGACGAAGAGCATGGCCGACCCGTTCTTGCAGGCGGCGACGCAGGCACCGCAACCGATGCAGGCCGCCGCGTCCATTGCCTCCTCTGCCACGGGTTTCGGGATCGGGATCGTGTTGGCGTCCGGTGCCCCTCCGGTCCTGACGGAAACGAACCCTCCCGCCGCCATGATCCTGTCGAATGCCGAGCGGTCAACCACGAGGTCCCTGATGACCGGGAACGGTTTCGCCCGCCAGGGCTCGATCGTGATGGAATCGCCATCATGAAATGTCCGCATATGAAGCTGGCAGGCGGTCACGCCTTTGAGGGGGCCGTGCGCCCTGCCGTTGATATAGAGGGAGCACGTACCGCAGATTCCTTCCCGGCAGTCGTGATCGAAGGCGATCGCTTCCTCCCCCTTCCGCACGAGGTCCAGGTTCAGCAGGTCGAGCATCTCGAGGAAGGACATGTCGGGAGACACATTGGGGAGCGTGTAGAGGGCGAAACGTCCTTCGGAATTCCTGTCCCTCTGACGCCAGACGTTGAGCGTGATGGTCATGGTTCCTGACATTGCGCGTGGCTCCTCATTTGTAACTGCGTTGGCTCGGTTTCACGTAGTCAAACTTCAGCGGTTCCTTGTGCAGCTTCGGCGGCCGGTTCGTTCCTGCGAATTCCCATGCGGCGACGAACGAAAACTTCGTGTCGTTTCTTTTCGCTTCGCCTTCCTCCGTCTGATGTTCCTCGCGGAAGTGACCGCCGCACGATTCGTCGCGCAGGAGGGCATCCCGGACTATAAGCTCGGCGAGTTCCAGAAAATCCGCCAGGCGGTGCGCCTTCTCGAGCTCCTGGTTGAAAGCGTCCGCGGAGCCGGTGATCGTCACGTCCTTCCAGAACCGTTCGCGGAGCGCGGGGATCAGCGCCAGGGCCTTCTTGAGTCCCGCCGAGTTTCTTCCCATGCCGCAGTATTCCCACATGATCTTGCCGAGCTCCTTGTGGAGCACGTCCACCGGGGTCTTCCCGCGCACAGCGATGAGCTTCTTCGTGAGGTCCGCGACCGACGTCTCTGCGTCCTTGAACGCCGGCGCTCCGGCATCGAGCTTCGGGAACTTGTTCGAGGCGAGGTAGTCGCCGATCGTGTAGGGGATGATGAAATACCCGTCCGCCAGTCCCTGCATGAGCGCGCTCGCGCCGAGACGGTTGGCGCCGTGGTCTGAGAAATTTGCCTCGCCCAGGACGAACAGCCCGGGGATCGTCCCCATCAGGTTATAATCGACCCAGAGGCCCCCCATCGTGTAGTGGACCGCAGGGTAGATCCGCATCGGGGACTCGTAGCCGTCCTCCCCCGTGATCTGTTTGTACATGTCGAACAGGTTGCCGTACTTCTCGGCGACCCACGCCTTGCCGTTCCGCTTGATTGTATCCGAAAAATCGAGGTACACCGCCAGCCCGGTGGTCCCGACCCCGTGCCCCTTGTCGCACATCTCTTTCGCACGCCGGGAAGCGACATCGCGCGGGACCAGGTTCCCGAACGACGGGTAGAGCCTTTCAAGGTAATAGTCCCGTTCTTCTTCCGGGATCTGGTTCGGCGCGCGCTTGTCGGCCTTCGCCTTCGGGACCCAGATGCGCCCGTCGTTCCGGAGGCTTTCGCTCATGAGGGTGAGCTTCGACTGGTGCTCGCTGGCGACCGGGATGCACGTCGGATGTATCTGCGTGAAGCAGGGGTTCCCGAAGAGCGCACCGCGCTTGTGTGCGCGCCATGTTGCGGTGGCATTGCACATCTTCGCGTTCGTCGAGAGGAAGAACACGTTGCTGTAGCCCCCTGTCGCCAGTATGACGGCGTCCCCGTCGTAGGATTCGAGCCGGCCGTCGACCATGTTGCGCGCGATCACCCCGCGCGCCTTCCCGTCCGCGACCACGAGGTCCAGCATTTCGCGCCTCTCGTAGAACTTCACCGTTCCCAGCCCCACCTGGCGCATCAGTGCGGAATACGCTCCAAGCAGAAGCTGCTGACCCGTCTGCCCGCGCGCGTAAAACGTCCGCGAAACCTGCGCCCCGCCGAACGAGCGGTTGTCAAGGAGCCCGCCGTACTCGCGCGCGAAGGGGACCCCCTGTGCAACGCATTGATCGATGATTGCGTTGCTCACCTGAGACAATCGGTAGACGTTGGCCTCCCGTGCGCGATAATCTCCTCCCTTCACGGTGTCGTAAAACAGGCGGTACACGCTGTCGCCGTCGTTCGGGTAGTTCTTCGGAGCATTGATCCCCCCTTGTGCGGAGATGCTGTGCGCTCTGCGCGGGGATTCATGATAGGAGAGCGCCGTGACGCGATACCCGAGTTCGGCGAGCGATGCCGCGGCGGAGGCGCCGGCGAGGCCCGTGCCGACGACGATGATGTGATACTTCCGTTTGTTCGCGGGGTTTACCAGCTTCATTGCGAAGCGGTGGTTGTCCCATTTCTGCTCTATGGGACCCGCCGGTATCTTGGAATCCAATGTCATGGTCTGTGTCCCTGTTAGTGAGCCAGGAGAAAATAGAGGGGCAGCACGGCGAACGCGATCGGGAGCATGAGCCAGAACACGAGTGCGGTCGCGGTGATCAGTGTCTCGTATTTTTTGCGTTTCAGGCCGAATGTCTGGAAGGCCGACTGGACACCGTGTTTCAGATGATAGGCCAGGAACGCCAGCGCCACCAGGTAGAAGGAGACGTACAGGGGGCTCTGAAATGCCTCGCAGACCCGTTCGTACATCGAAATCCCGCTCGGGAAGAACCTGGAGCTGACGAAAAACGTGTTGACGTGTATGACAAGGAAGATGAGCACGAACGTCCCGGTCCAGAATGCGGTCCGGGAAGAAAGCGTGCTGTTTTCGGATGGACGGTTCACCGCGTAGCGGACAGGACGCGCGAGCCGGTTGGCGATCCACAGCCACACGCCGACGAACGCATGCAGCAGAAAGCCTGCGAAGAGAATGATCTCGAGCGGGCGGATCAGGGGATAGGTCGCCATGAAATCGGCGTAGGAGTCAAATGTCGATCCGCGGTCCTGCTTCAGCAGGAACAGATTCAGATAGAGATGGACGAGAAGGAAGCTGCAAAGGAAAAAACCTGTCAGCCCCATCAACAGCTTTCGCCCGACCGAGGATGTGGTGAACGAGGCGATCTTGTTCATAGGTGATGTCCCGGAACGACGGTGAGGGTGAAGAACTGGAAAGAGTCAGGTTGGAAACGGTGCGTCAAATTTACTAAATAACAGGAAAGAGTGCAAACGGGAACGCCGTTCACCCGGCCGCCGCGGGGCGGACGAACCGGACGACGGATATCAGGCTCCCGGCGAGACCGAGGAGCATCCCCGTCCCCAGCACCGAGACATAAAACAGCGGCGGCATGCGGAGATAGGGCGCGAACTCTTCGGAGACGAGCTTCGCGGCGTATTCGAACAGGAGAAACATGATCCCCGAGGCCGCGAGTCCGCCGAAGAACCCCTGCAGGACCCCCTCGATGATGAACGGGCGCCGGATGAAGCCCCGCGTCGCACCGACGAGCTCCATCGTGCGGATCAACCTGCGCTTGGCCGTGATCGCCAGCCGGATCGTGTTGGCGACGAGGAATATCGCCGTCAGGCTGACCGCGATCCCGAGCCCCAGCATCACCTTGTTCACGCTCGCAGAACGCTGGTCGATCAACTCAAGAAGGACCCGGCGGTAGACAACGGTGTCGACTCCCTGTATGGCGGTGATCCGTTCATAGATCGCATGCGTCTTCGCCGACGTCCGGTAGGGTTCCTTCAGCATGATCTTGAAGGAGGGAGGGAGGGGGTTGAAATCGAGAACCTTGGTGATGTCGTCTCCGGTCTCCTGCTTGAATACCTTCATCGCTTCGTCCTTGGAGATGAAGACGACTTTTTCAATCCCTTCCAGATCCGTGATCCGCGACTGGAGGCCGGTGACTTCGTCTTCCGTGACCGGTTCCGTCAGGAACGCCTCCATGTCGAGACGGCTGCGCAACGTGTCGATGAGCCTCGAGGCGTTGATGGTGACGGCGGCGAATATGCCGACAAGGATGAGGGAGATGGTGATGGTGGCAACGGACAGCAGGCTGGAGACCATTGCCCTGCGGAATCCGGAGACACTCTCCCGGAGCGTGTATGAAAAGCTCATGGCGAAAGGGTCAGAAGTTCGATTCGTCGCGCCAGCGGACGATTCTCCAGGGGGAGCTGGCGCTGGAGCGCTGGAGCGTCAGGTTCGCGTAGCCGGAGATCTGCTCGATGTCGCTGGCGTTGAATACGACGGTCAGGTTGAAGCCCCGGACGACGTTGACGGTTGTCGATTCGGCCGATGTGGAGATGACGTTGTTCCAGATCAGGTCCAGTTTCTGCGCGTTCTGGAACAGCCCGTACGTGCTCCTCATCTCCTCGTCCCTTCCCCACGTCTGGTCGACCCCGAGGTCATAGTCACGATACACAAAAATGAACTGTGCGTCAACAAGGGGGCCGTACACCGTTGTATCGCGGAACGTGTACGCCGCCTGGAAGCACTGGAAGATCCCGTCGACCGTGTGCGGATCGCATGCGGCGGCGGCGGCGCCGTCGTCACGCCCGGGGGCGAACGGATTGACGCAGTCGGCGCAGCAGAAGCACCCCAGGATGAGAAGCATCCGGAGAAGGAGGCTCTCCGGTCCCCCCCTCAGTTGCTGAATTTTCCCTTGAACAGGCTCCATGTGATGTCGTTGGCGGTCTTGAAATCTGTCCACCGGTATATCGTCCAGATGTTGCTGCTGCTCCTCTGGAGCGCGAACTGGAGGTTGCCGCTCGCGCGCGACGGGAACCCGGCGGCAGTGTTTTCAAACGTGAGCGTATAGTCATACTCCAGGTACGCAGAGTCGGCCGCGAGCGAGCGGGTCTTCTCTGTGAGGTCCAGTTTCGAAATGGAGGTGGAGGTTGTGCGCGTGGTAAGGTTCTGGAAATAGGCCTGCTCCTCGGCTGTCGACCAGTTGCGGAACAGGGAGGCATACAGCGCGGTACCTTCCGAAGACGGGACGAAGAGGAACGTGTGGACGCCTGCGAGCGGGTCGGCGAGGCATTGAATGTAGTTCGGGACGCTCTTCTGCTCGATGGCGCTCTGGAGGTTGCTGATGACGATAAAGGGATCGGTCGCGGGAAGGAACGTCTGGCTGGACTGCGTCGGCGCCTCGGGAGATCTCGGCTCGAAGAGCCCGCAGCCGCCTCCGAACAGTGCGAGCCCTGCGATGAGGAGGAGTGACGCGTTCCGCCCGGAGGCGTTCACAATGAAATCCTCCCTTCCAGCGCTCTGCTCAGCGTTGCTTCGTCGGCAAACTCAAGGTCGCCCCCCACCGGCAGCCCGCGCGCGATGCGGGAGACCCGGACTCCGAGGGGCTTCAGCAGCCTCGTCAGGTAGATCGTCGTCGCCTCACCCTCGACGTTCGGATTCATCGCCAGGATCACCTCCGCCACATCGGTGTTCACCCTCATCAGCAGTTCCTTCACCTTGAGCTCTTCAGGTCCGATCCCGTCGAGCGGCGAGAGTGACCCGCCGAGAACGTGGTACATTCCCCTGAATTCGTCGGTCCGCTCAAGAGCGATGACGTCATTGGGCTCTTCCACCACGCAGATGATCGTCCTGTCCCGTTTGGGGCTTGCGCAAATGGCGCAGGGATCCTGTTCGGTGATGTTGCAGCAGACCGAGCAGTAGCGGATCCGGTCCTTGACGTTCACGAGCGCTTTGGCCATCCGGACAACCTCTTCCCGCGGCCGCTTCAGGATGAAGAGGGCAATCCTCTGCGCGGATTTGCGTCCGATCCCGGGGAGGCGGGAGAATTCCTCAATGAGCTGCTGCAATGCTTCGGAAGTGTACAGCATGACGATGTCGTTGAGTTTGGCGGAAGGAGTGGAGGGGCGCGACAGACGACCGCGGCCGGATGTCAGAACCCCGGGAGTTTCAGTCCGGGAATGTTCGGGAGCATGCCGTTTGTGGCCTTGGACATCTCCTCCTGGGCCAGTTTGCCCGCATCCTCGAGGGCTTTGTTCGCGGCGGCGAGGATCAGGTCCTCCAGCATCTCGATGTCCGCCGGATTGACGACCTCCTTGTCGATGGTGATCGCCGTGAGGAGCTGTTTCCCGTTGGCGGTCACCTTGACCATTCCCCCGCCGGCTTCCCCGACGACCGTTTTCGATTCCAGTTCCTGCTGGATGCGGGACATCGCATCCTGCATTTTCTGGATCTGTTTCATCATTCCCTGCATGTTCGGAAGACCGGGCATCGTGAGTCCCTTCTGATGCTGTATTGAGTGAACTTCTCTTCTCTATATATCGGTTTTGAAAGGGAAAGTCAAACAGGGGGGACGCCGGGAATCCTGCGTGGGGGGGGGAGAGGGACGCGTGGTGGTCCCGCTCCATCCCCGTGTCGCATATGCATCCGAGGAGCGGGACCGCCCGTTAAACGCGGTCAGTCTGTCACAATGACCAGGTAGTTTTCCTGCCAGAACTTTCCGGGACTCATGATCGTCAGCTCGGAGCCCTTTTCCGGTTTTTGCGTTGCGGCGAACAGGTCCGCATTACGACGGGGGAGGATCTCCTGGATCCGCCCGTTGACCTGGATTGTCTGATCTTTTGTCTTGTCAATCGGCGTGAAATTCGATTGATCAGCACTGGTGTTCATGATGGTGGTCGAGCCGAGGAGTCCCCAGAGGAACCCGCCCTCATCACTGATGATCCCTTTCTTCCGGAGCTCGTCCCGGGTCCCAATCACGTAGAAAGCAGTGTTCAGCGTCCTCTGCTGGTCGCCGATCGTGCCTTCCTTCTCTTCGAGCAGCTTCGTCTTCTCCGCCATTGTTGCCTGCAGCCCCTGAACCTTTGCCTGCAGCTGTGTGATGGATTGTTCCCGCTCCAGTATTGAGGCCTTCAGGTTCTCGACCAGCGTGTTCAACCCGGCAATCTCTCCCTTGAACTGCTTCATGCGCCCCTGGATGGCGGCGACTCTTTTCCGGTTTTCCTGCAGCGACGATCCGATTTCGTTGATGTTCTGAATCAGCCGGTCGCGCGATTGTGCATTGGTGTACTGGGGAGCGCCCTCGAGTCCGGCACCGTTTTTCTTGAGCACGCCTTCCTTGATCCGTGCTTTCTCCAGGTCGGTGTAGACCTCATTGACTGACTTCATGACCGATTCAAAATATGCATCCCGGTCAATGATGTCCTGCTGCAGCGATGTACGGGCGTTTTGAGCGTCCGTAAGCTGTTTCTGCATCTCTTCCTTGTTATTGTTGCAACCGATCACGAAAATGGCGCATAACGCAACTACCGCCAGTTGTGTCCTCATACTGTCACCTCGTCTTGTGGGTTGATGCCCGGCCCTTCCGCCGTCCGACTCCATCCGGTCTCCGGACCATGCCAGGATCAGGGGAAGTGTACCTATCTCCCCGGAGAGGATCAATCGGGGACTTGATGTATTCGGAGACGCGTTTTTTCCCCTAGAGACAATGCTGTAGATCCGGCCGGGGAGCCGGGAGGTCCGCCACAGGGGGTAGATCGGACATTCATGAGCCTGATTTGACGAGTCCCAGGTTGATGGCGTGCCGGACCAGACCGGCGGTATCGTGGATGTTCAGTTTCTGCATCAGGTTGGCGCGGTGGGTGTTGACTGTCCGGAAGCTGAGGAAGAGTGCCTCCGCGATCTGCCGGTTTGTGTAACCCTGTGCGATGTACTGCAGGACCTCCCGCTCCCGCTTCGTCAGCTGCTGCCCGTCTGCGGGGTCCCGCTTCTCCTCCGGATGATTGAGTGTGTTCCCTTCGTTTGCCCTCTTCATGAAACCGTCCACGATGAGCTTCGAAATCCCCGGGCTGAAGAATCTCTCGCCGGCCATCGCGGACCTGACCGCCTCGAATATCTCCTTCCTGCTCGCGTTCTTCAGCAGGTAGCCGCTCGCCCCGGCACGCAGGACGTGGAACGCATATTCCTCGTCCTCGTGAACGGTCAGGATGATGACTTTCGTCTCCGGACGGTTCTGTTTGATGATCTTTGTCGCACCTATCCCGTCCAGTTTCGGCATCGAAATATCCATGAAGACAATGTCCGGCTTATTTTTTTCGACGAGCCGCACGGCTTCTTCCCCGTCGGCGGCTTCCCCGGTGACCGAGAATTCCGGGGAAGTCCTCAGGAGCATCCGCAGGCCGCTCCGGACGACGTCATGGTCATCGGCGATGAGTATCCGGATTTTCTTCATGTGCGGCCTCTGCTCTCAGTGGTAGTGTGACGGTGACGGTTGTTCCCTTGCCGGACCCTGACTCGATGCGGAATGTGCCGCCGAGCAGCTCCGACCGCTCACGCATCGACATGAGTCCTATGCCGTGACCCTCTCCTCTGGCGCGGGCTGCATCCGTTTCATCGAACCCTGTCCCGTCGTCGGAAACCGTGAGCTGGATCGACGTATCATGGCGTTCGAGGTGGAGCATCGCCGTCCCGGCATGTGAGTGTTTGGCGGTGTTGGAGAGCGCCTCCTGGGCGATCCTGTACAGCGCGATCTCGATGTTCCCGTCGACTGGGCCGGAGGGGGCATGTGCCTCGCGAAACGTCGTCCTCACCGCGTGGAGCTTTTCGAATTCCTTGCACAGCATCCTGAGCGCGGTCACGAGCCCGAAGTCGTCAAGCACGCTCGGACGGAGATTCGAGGAAATCCGTTGTACCTCGGTGATTGCCCGGTCCAGTTCCTGGTTGATATCGCGCAGGCCCCGGACCATCCGTTTGCCGGCGGGTTCCGCCCCCCCCGCGAGGACCTCGACCCTGAATTTCATCCCGCTCAGCCTCTGGCATATGTCGTCGTGCAGCTCGCGCGATATCCGTTCCCGCTCTTCCTCCTGCGCGCGCTGGACCGATATCGCATATGCCCGCAGCCCTGCCGATCGCTGCCGCTCCGCATGCTCCAGCTGCACGGTCATGAGGTTGAACGCTTCCCCGAGGGACCGGAGCTCATCGTTGGAACTGATCTCAACTCTCCGGAGGGTTCCTCCCTCGGCGACCCGGTGCATCACCGAGGCGAGCTCTCGAATCGGGGCCGTAATGCTCTTCGTCGTGAGCGCACCCCCCAGCAGTCCCACCGCGACACAGGCGAGGACCGCGATCAGTATCCACATGTTCGCCGCCGCTTCCGTCTGCAGGACATCCTCTTTCGCCTGGGACAGATTCCTTTCCGTCCGCGATTCGAGCCGGTCGTTCAGGATCCTTCCGAGTTCCGTGTATGCGAGCACGAACGCGCTCAGTTTCTGGGTCCGCTGCTTGTGCTCGTCGGCGATCACCTGGGCGAGTCCTGTCGAGCGCCCGGAGAGAAGGGCGAGCCTTGCCGTCCATCCCTTTTCCTCCGAGGAGATGAGGACATTGCGGTAGATATCAAAGAAGCGCCGGAATTCGCTTCCGGCATGCTGGAGGCGCGATTCGAATTCGGATTCTCCCGTGATGAGGAAATTCCCGAGCGATTTCGTCATCGCGTTGGCGTTGACCTCCATCTCGAGTGCGGCCTGCTCCCTCCTGTAGGCGAGGGGATCGTCCGCATTGATGGAGGGGACGATCCTGTCTTTGAGAAGACCTTCGATCTCGTCCACTTCTTTCAGCAATGCGGACATGTTCCGGCTCTGAATATTCCGCAGCTCGATCTGCTCGGCCGCCAGAGCGCAGAACTCCGCGTAACCCTTCCGGAGCTTCACGCCCGGATCGGCGCCGCCGGCAGCCCCGTATTTCCGATCAGACTCCTCGAACTCATCCCGGGCGGTCTGGAACGATCCCAGGAATCTGGCGTCCCCCGTGGAGAGGAATCCGAGTGTCGCGAGTGCGGTTTCTTCGAGGCTGGTTTCCATCGCGTGAACGGCGGTGTTCACGGGTTCCCGGACGTCCGTGATCTCCCTGATCTTGCCCCCCACGACGCGCGACTGAACGTAGGATACAACTCCGATCGCGATGCAGAGCATCACCATCGCTCCTACCCCCACGCCCAATTTTGTTCCGATTGTCGACATATGGCCACTCCCCGATGAGCTTTCACAGTTGTCCATCGCCGGTTCCGGTGCGCGCTGTACAACAATATAAAGTAGTTTTTGAAGAAACCTCTTGGACGGGCAAAGGCGCGCGCGCCAGGTCTCCCTGATCGGAGCGTTTCCTTGACTTTCTGCGGTAAATCAATTAAATTTTCAATTCAGGATCATAACGTCTCCTCGATAGGAGACGCGAAATCATCACGCGAGAGTCCATTCCTTGGGAAAAGGTCCACAGCAGGCGACGGGGGAAGACCGGAAGGTGCAGGAAAAGCTGCGGACGGGGGGCGAAATCCCCTGCCATATCGCCATCATCATGGATGGCAACGGCCGCTGGGCCAAGAAACGCGGGCTGCCCCGGATCGCCGGTCACACCGAGGGTGTTGAGTCGGTGCGCGACACTGTGGAGGCATGCGGCCAGCTCGGCGTGCAGTACCTGACGCTCTACGCCTTCTCGACGGAAAACTGGAAACGGCCACAGGAGGAAGTGTCGCTCCTCATGCGGCTCCTCCTGAAAGCCCTGAAGGACGAGACCGACAGGCTCAACACGAACAATGTGCGTATTCAGGCGATCGGCGACATCGCCGCCCTCCCTCAGGAAGTCCAGAACGAACTCCTGGAAGATATTCAGAAGACGAAGGACAACACGGGGCTCACACTGGTCCTCGCGCTCAGTTACAGCGGGCGCTGGGATCTCACCCGCGCGGTGAGGAAAATTGTGGTCGAGGCCGCGGAGCAGAGGATCACCGGGGAGCAGGTGACGGAGGAGCTTCTGGGCTCGTTCCTTTCCACGGCGGGGATCCCCGATCCTGACCTGCTCATTCGGACCAGCGGAGAGTTCCGGATCAGTAATTTTCTCCTCTGGCAGCTGGCGTACACTGAAATTTACATCACCCCGAAATTCTGGCCGGGCTTCCGGCGCGATGAACTCTATGCGGCGGTACGAGATTACCAGAAACGGGAAAGGCGGTTCGGGATGGTCAGCGAGCAGGTCCGTCCGGCTCCGCCAGAAGAGGCGCGGTTCAGCAGGCTCATCAAGAGCGTCACAGGACTCTGACATGAAGACGGCAGCAGTGGTGCTGGTGGTCGCAGGATGCGTCCTGTGTTCATCTCTCAGCGCTCAACAGAAGACCCCTCCCCAGGAAGTTTTCAAGATCCTCGGTGTCTCCGTCGAAGGCAACACGCTCGCCGACCCGGCCGCGATCATCGCCAACTCCGGTCTCAAGGTTGGAGACGAAGTGACCTTTCCCGGCGATCAGATCGGGCAGGCGATCCGGCGGCTCTGGGGGCTGAAACTGTTCGAAGATGTCCAGGTCTCCATCGACAGGCGCGTGGGGAACGGGATCTATCTCCTCCTCGCGGTCAGGGAACTTCCGCGATTTGATCATACGGAGTTCGTCGGGCGCAAGGAAGTGAGCGAGGACGATATCACCAAGAAGATCGGACTTGTCAAGGGACAGGTCTTCCAGCCGCAGGAGACCATCCGGATCCAGAAGGAGGTCAAAAAGCTCTATGAGAAGGAGGGCTATCTTCTCGCGGTGATCAAGGTCGAGGCGGTCGGGATCGACACCATGAAGAACCGCGTCATGCTCAGGATCACGGTTGATGAGGGGAACGAAGTCCAGGTTGACCACATCCGCTTCCAGGGGAACAGTGCCTTCACCGACGGAGATCTCCGCGGGGCGATGGACGAGACCTCGGAGAAACACTGGTGGAAGTTCTGGTCGTCGGCGAAGTTCGACCGGAAGAAATACGGCGAGGACAAGAAGAAGATTCTGGAATTCTACCAGAAGAACGGGTACCGCGACGCGCAGGTCCTCGGGGATTCGATATGGTACTCTGCGTCGAAGGAGGATATGGACATCCTCATCCTGGTGAAGGAAGGGGCCCAGTACAGGATCCGCCACATCACATGGCAGGGGAACACCGTCTACTCCGCGGACGAGCTCAACCAGCGGCTCGGGATGATCTCCGGAGAGATCTACAACCAGGAGAAGTTCGACCACAACCTTCGCGGCAACGAATCGCAGAACGACGTGGCATCGCTCTACCTGGACAACGGGTACCTCAGGGTGAATATGGAACCGACCGAGACGCGGGTGGGCGAGGACTCCGTCGATATCGCGATCAACGTGTACGAGATGAACCAGTTCAAAATCGGACACGTGAGCATACGCGGAAACACAAAGACGCAGGAGAAGGTGATCCGCCGCGAGCTCTACACCCGGCCGGGGGACTATTTCAGCCGCGCGGCGATAATGAGGAGCATCCGCCAGCTCTCAGTGTTGAACTACTTTAATCCGGAAAAGATCAAGCCCGACTACAACCTGGTGGACGACAAGACCGTCGACCTGACGTACGAAGTGGAGGAGAAATCGAGCGACAACATCAACGCCTCGGTCGGCTACAGCGGGGCGTTCGGCGTGACGGGGGCGCTCGGGTTCACGATCAACAACTTCGCCATCAGCGAACCGCTTACCGGCGGTGCGGGGCAGATCCTGAACTTTGAATGGCAGTTCGGTGAGGGCTCGCGTTTCAGGACATTCAGCCTCGGATTCACGGAGCCATGGTTGATGGGAGAGCCGACTCTCTTCGGGGTGACGTTGTTCGACACCCGCCAGATCTACGGGTTCGACCTGCAGCAGACCGGCGCGTCGATTCGGATCGGCCGCCGCTTCAAATGGCCGGACGACTTCTTCCGGGGCGACTGGATCCTGAACGGCCAGTTCAACAACGTCCGCGCGGGCGAGGGGATCTACAGGGAAGGGGTATCGCAACAGGTGAGCGTGACGCAGATAATCACCCGGAACAGCATCGACAATCCGATCTTCCCGACGTTCGGATCCAACGTGTCGCTGTCGATTCAAATGTCCGGAGGGCCGGCCCTCCCGGGGAATATCAACTTCACCAAGTGGATATTCTCGTCGGAATGGTATCTCCCGATGTTCAACAGCACCCGCGTGGCGTTGTACTGGAGTTCGCTGTACGGCTATCTTGCGCCCATGGGCTCGTCACTCATCAACCCGATCGACGAGTTCATCATGGGGGGGACGGGACTCGGGTATGTCGCCACGACGCCGTTGCGGGGATACGACGACCAGTCCATTGGCGTCCGGAACGCTTCGGGGACGGTGGCGTACGGGAATGTGATGACGAAGCAGACGCTCGAGCTGAGGCTTGCGGCGGCGCTCAACCCCATCCCGATCTATTTCCTCCTGTTCGCGGAGGGGGGAAATGTCTTCCCGACCCTTGCGGAGGCGAATTTCTTCGACCTGAAGCGCTCGGTCGGCTTCGGCGCCCGCGTCCAGATTCAACCGATCGGGTTGCTCGGGTTCGATTACGGCTACGGGTTCGACAGCGTTGTTCCCGGCTCGCTCGCTGCCTCCGGGTGGCATTTCCATTTCCAGTTCGGCCGTGGCTTCTGATGCACCGGCAAGTGTCGTTGTGTACAATAACTATCCCAATCCCATTTCTCATATTGAGGTTCTCGTGAAAACTCGTTCTCTCTCTCTCATAGGTGCAGGCCTGTTGCTGTGTGCCTGTGGCGCGGGCGCGCAACAGCGCATCGCATTCGTGAATTCGACAAAGATCTTCCAGGAACTCCCCGCAGCGCAGGAAGCGCAGAGGAGGATCGACGGGATCGGCAAGCCGATGCAGGATTCCCTCGAGACGATGAAGAAGGACCTCCAGGATAAATACGCCGAGTACCAGAAAAAGGAAGCGCTTTACAACGATGCCACGAAGAAGAGCGAGCAGCAGAAGCTGCTGGAACAGGAGCGGGCGGTCCAGGAATACCAGCTTACCCGGTTCGGCCAGGAGGGCTTGCTGGCCAGGCATTCCGAGTCGATCATAGGCCCGATCCGCGAGCGGATCAAGGCGGCGATCGGCGCAGTTGCCAGGGAATTGAAGTACAACTTCGTGTTTGACAAGACCGAGCAGATCCAGATCCTCCTGTATGGCGATCCGAAGGACGATATCACGTTCAAGGTCATCGACAGGCTGAGACGCGGCTAGCACACACCCGGAGGGGAAGGAATGAGACGATTAGCGGTGGCCATGCTTCTCGCGCTGGCGTGTGCGGGGACCGCGGCGCAGATGAAGATCGGGCATATCAACTCCGAGACGATCATGCAGACGCTCCCGGAGGCGATCGATGCCCAGAAGTCGATTGATGCGCTGGTGGCCGGGTGGGAAGCGGACATGCAGAAGATGCAGGCGGAGTGGAAGAAGAAGTTCGACGACTACGACAGGCGGAAGCTGATCCTCACGGATCAGGTCCGGGTGGACCAGGAGCGCGAACTACGCGAGCTCGATCAGAGCGTTACCGATTTCCGCACCAAGAAGTTCGGGCAGAACGGCGAGCTGTTTCAGAAGCAGAACGAGATCATGAAGCCGATCCAGAACAAGATGTTCCACGTCCTCGAAGAAATCGCCAAGGACGACGGATACGATTACATCTTCGACCGGAGCGGCGAGATCCTCGTCCTGTACGCCAACGACAAGTACGACCTGACCCAGCGTGTCCTGCAGCGCATGCAGACGTTCGGGAAATAACCCGTCACCCCGCCCATGATGACCGTCCGTGACATCGCGGCCGTGCTCGGCGCCGCCGTTGAAGGGGATGCAGCGACGGGGATCGGGCGGGTAGCCAAGATTGATGAGGCGGGTCCCGGCGACATCAGCTTCCTGGCCAACCCGAAATACCAGAAGTACCTCGACACGACGCTGGCATCTGCCGTGATCATCGGCAGAACCGTGGAGGCTCCCGGACGGACCGGCCCGCCGCGGCCGGTGTTCCTTCGCGTGGACGATCCATATGCTTCGTTTCTGAAGGTCCTCCTCCTGTTTCACCCTCCAGAAGATCCCCTCCCCCCCGGGATCCACCCTACGGCCGTGGTCGATCCGGGTGTGAAGCTCGGCACGGATGTCCGTATCGGGTCCCATGTCGTGGTGGGGGAGAGGAGCCGCATCGGGGACGGAACGATGATCATGCCGGGTACCGTCATCGGCAGGGACGTCACCGTCGGTGCGCGGACGCTCCTGTACGCCAACGTGACTGTCCGCGAAGGGTGCAGGATCGGGGACCGGGTGATCATCCATTCGGGGACGGTGATCGGCAGCGATGGTTTCGGTTTCGCGCCGAAGCCCGACGGATCGTACGAGAAGATTCCCCAGCTTGGCATCGTGGCGGTGGGAGATGACGTCGAGATAGGGGCAAACTGCGCCGTGGATCGGGCGACGATGGGCGAGACACGCATCGAGAAGGGTGCAAAGCTTGACAATCTGATCCAGGTGGCCCATAACGTGATCATCGGCGAACACACGGTGATTGCGGCACAGTCGGGAATCTCGGGAAGCACGAAAATCGGCAAGCGTAACATGATCGGCGGCCAGGTTGGATTCGCGGGCCATCTGGTCATTGGGGATGATTCGAAATGGGGAGCACAGTCCGGCGTTCACCGTTCGGTCCCCGCCTCCGGGGGGACGTACATGGGGACCCCTGCCGCCTCCTTCCGGCTGGCGTCGCGCATCATGGGCGCAATGCCACAGCTCCCGGAGGCACTGGCGACGATCCGCGAATTGAAATCCGAAGTTGAGGTTTTGCGAAGAGAGATTGAGAAGTTGAAGTCCAGGTCGTGAACGCAATCCAAAGGGACCCAGACCCCCGGAGCCTCCATGCTCGTCCAACAGCACACGATTAAGCACCCGGTGTCGATCAGCGGCATCGGCCTCCACACCGGAAGCATCTCGACGATGACATTCAAACCGGCTCCGGAAAACTACGGCATCCGGTTCCGGCGCATAGACCTCGGAGGTTCCCCCGAGGTGCCGGCGGACGTGGACCACGTCGTCGACATTTCGAGGGGCACGACGATCGAAGTGGGCGAGGCCCGGATCCACACCGTTGAACATGTCATGGCGGCTCTGGTGGGACTCCAGGTCGACAATGTACTGATCGAACTGGACGCCAATGAACCCCCTGTCGGTGACGGGAGCGCAAAGCCCTATGTGGACGTCCTTCTGAAGGCGGGCTTCGAGAAGCAGAACGCCCCGAAAGACTACCTGATCATCGACCAGACGGTCCACTACCACAACGAAGAGAAGAAGGTCGACATCGTCGCGCTGCCGACGGACGACTACCGCATCACGGTGATGGTCGACTATAATAACCCGGCGCTGGGAAGCCAGCATACAGGTCTCTTTAACCTGGAAAAGGAGTTTGTTGAGGAATTTGCCCCCTGCCGGACGTTCTGCTTTCTCCACGAGATCGAGGTCCTTCACTCGCAGGGACTCATCCGCGGAGGGAACCTCGACAATGCGATCGTGATCGTCGACAGGGATCTCGGCGACGCGGAGATCAAACGCATTTCCACGAAGCTGGGGATCAAGGATGCCGTCATCCTCGGGAGCAGCGGCGTACTCAATAACAGGCCGCTTCATTTCCCGAACGAGCCGGCGCGCCACAAACTCCTCGACGTCATGGGCGACCTCGCACTCATCGGCGTTCCCCTGAAGGCCCAGATACTCGCCGCCCGTCCCGGCCATGCCAGCAACATCGAGTTTGCCCGGATGGTGCGTAAGCTCTACCAGCAAAAGAAGCTCATCAGGCGATATCAGCACGAGCGGAAAGAAGGGGTGGTCTTCGACATCAACGCGATAAAGAAGATCTTGCCGCACCGCTATCCCTTTCTCCTCATCGACAAGATCATCGAGTTCCAGATGGACGAGAAGATTGTCGGTGTGAAAAACGTGACGGCGAACGAGCCGTTTTTCGAAGGGCACTTCCCCGGCCGCCCCGTGATGCCCGGCGTCCTGATCCTCGAGGGGATGGGTCAGACCGGGGGAATTCTGCTTCTGAACGGCATCGAGAACCCCGGCGACAAGCTTGTGTTCTTCATGGCGATCAACAACGCCAAATTCCGCAAACCGGTCCTTCCGGGGGACCAGCTGGTCTTTGAACTTACAATGGTGAGCCGGAAAAGCAGAATCTGCCAGATGAAGGGTCTCGCCTTCGTGGACGGGACGCTGGTCGCGGAAGCCGAGCTCCTCGCGTCGATCGTTCCACGTGCTGAAGGACCACAGGAGGCGGCGGGCGGGAACGGCGGACAGCCGAATCCTCTCTCCCGGTCCACCCCCACAATGAACTGAACCCCGCATGAGCATTGCCATTGATCCACGTGCCGCGGTGAGCCCGAAGGCCCGCCTCGGCACGAATGTTTCGATCGGCCCCTTCACGATCGTCGAAGACGGGGCGGTGATCGGCGACGGCACCACCGTCGCCGGGAATGCTCTGATCGCCCTCGGTGCGCGGATCGGGAGGGACTGCCGCATTCATCACGGTGCCGTGATCGGTCACGCACCTCAGGATCTCAAGTACGATAACGAACCGTCGACCTGCGAAATCGGCGACAGGACCACCGTCCGGGAGTACGCGGTGTTCCACCGGGGGACGGGTGAGGGAGGGCGTACAGTAATCGGAAACGATTGCTTTTTCATGGCCTACACACACATCGCCCACGATTGCATTCTCGGCGACCATGTCATCATGGCGAATGCGTCGATGCTCGCCGGTCATATCCGTGTGGAAGACTGGGTGACGATCGGGGGGATCACGCCGGTCCACCAGTTCGTCAACATCGGCCAGCATGCGATGATTGGCGGTGGTCTGCGTGTCCCCAAGGACGTCCCTCCCTATGTCCTGGCAGGAGGCGAGCCTCTTGTGTTCGAAGGGCTCAATTCAATCGGGCTGAGGCGGCGCGGGTTCATGCCGGAGGTCATCGACGCGCTCGATCGCGCCTATGTCCTGATTTACAGATCCGGGCTCAACGTCTCGCAGGGCCTGGCGCGGATCAGGGAGGACGCGTCGCTTGCCGGCGTCAGGGAGGTGCAGAATGTGATCGAATTCATTGTGAAGAGCAAACGAGGAATCATTTCCGCCCCGCGCATCAGGCACTGAGCGATGTCCCTTCCACTCTGGAACTTTATCGATTCAGGCGAGCAGACCGGCGCCTTCAACATGGCCCTCGATGAATCGCTCGCCCGCGCCCTCGCAGACTCAGGAGGGACTCCCTCGCTCCGCCTCTTCCGGTGGAGACCGTGGGCGATCTCCCTCGGGTACAACCAGGGGGCGGAGGAACTCGACGCGCCGCGATGCGCTCGGGACGGCGTCGATATCGTCCGGAGGCCGACCGGGGGGCGCGCGATACTCCATGCCGAAGAGCTCACCTACAGCGTGGTGATGCCGGCGGAAAGAAAGAGCATCCTCCAGGTCTACAACGAGATCAGCGCAGCCCTGGTGCGGGGCCTCGCCCTCTATGGTGTCGATGTGTCGCTGCAAAAATCCCAGCCTGATTTTGCAAAGGAATACCGCTCGTCCTCCTCCATCCCCTGTTTTGCGAGCTCTGCCCGCTATGAAATTGAATGGCGTGGACGGAAGCTCGTCGGGAGCGCGCAGCGCCGGTTCAGCGGACCGGGGGGCGACGTGGTGCTGCAGCACGGGTCGATCCTCTGCGGTGACGCTCACCTCCGGCTGGCCGACTACCTCGCCGCTCCCGTCGCGGAGGCGCGCGGGCGAATCCGGACCTCATTGCGGGAGAGGACGGCCGATCTGCGTATGATCACCGGTGGGCCCGTCGGCATGGGCCCTCTCGGCGAGTGCATCCGCCGGGGATTCGAAGAGGCGTGGGACCTGGCGTTCACGTCGCCTGCGGGCATCCACACACAAACGGCATGAGGGACACATGAGCACGGCACAGAAGACATCCGCACGCGTCGTGACGACAAAAACCGTGATGACGATGAAACGTGCCGGGGAGAAGATCGCGATGCTCACGGCCTACGATTTTCTTACGGCCAGGTACCTCGATCAGGTGGGGATCGACATCATCCTTGTCGGGGATTCGGTCGGCAACGTCGTGCAGGGTCACGAGACAACGCTCCCTGTCACCGTGGATGACATGATCTATCACGCCAAGGCCGTCAAGCGCGCCGTGAAGAACGCCCTGATCGTCGTGGATATGCCCTTCATGTCGTACCAGAACACCATCGAGGAGGCCGTGCGGAATTGCGGGCGGGTCATGAAGGAGGTCGGCGTGGGCGCCGTGAAGCTGGAAGGGGGGGAGTATGTTGCCGGGATCGTCAGGCATCTCGTGAAGATAGGCATTCCGGTGATGGGACACCTCGGACTCACGCCGCAGGCGATCAACCGGTTCGGGACGTACGAGGTGCGGGCGCAGGACAAACATGAGGCCGCACAGCTCCTCCGCGATGCGAAGATACTCTCGGATGCCGGGGTTTTTTCCGTGGTGCTCGAAAAGATACCGGCCGGGCTGGCGCGGAAGGTGACGGCGGCGATCTCCGTCCCCACGATCGGCATCGGCGCCGGACCCCACTGTGACGGACAGGTGCTGGTGGTGCACGACATGCTCGGCCTTACCGAGGAATTCAGACCCCGGTTCGTGCGGCGGTATTCGGAGATGGCGGATACGATGCGTGGAGCGTTCCGGCGCTACATCAGCGACGTGAAATCGAAGCAATTCCCTACGATGAAAGAAAGCTATTAGTAACTATGTTGCAACGTAGT
>PMJR01000140.1 GCA_003158475.1 Ignavibacteriota bacterium
AAGAGACGGGCGAGGTCATCATAGCTGCGAAGAACCATAGCAAGGAAGAGATCACATGGGAGGTCGCAGATCTGCTGTACCACACACTTGTCCTCCTGGCGCAGGAGGGGGTTTCGTTGGGCGAGATCGCGGGGGAACTGGAACGCCGGTCCGCGAAGATCTGACCGATTCCCGGCTGTTCTTTGAGGAATTGACAATCTTGAAAGGAATAAGTATATTCATAGCGATTCCGCGATAGCTCAATGGTAGAGCATGCGGCTGTGAGGTCTGCATGAAGATTGCCATCGCGAACTTCATGCGGGAATAGCAGCTTACCCGAGCAATCGGGTTTGACAAATCGGGTGAATTCAGGGAAACCTAAATTCCGTCATTGACGGAACAAGGCAATCCTGAGCGAAGCCTCGCAAAGAGTGATTCATGTAGCGAGGAACGTGCAGAGACTAGGGGATGAGGAACTCGCCAATAAGCCCCGCTAGCGCCCGACCCCCTTCAGCTGTTCCGGCATTTTTCCCGGGATATTGAAGGGTGATGAGATAGTCCGGACCGGAACGAAAGTCCCGGAATCTACCGTAACCGCAGGGTTGCAGGTTCGAGTCCTGCTCGCGGAGCAAATGACACGAAGACTCAAACCACGAAGCATTGTGGCTTTGAGTCTTCGTCTTTTCAGGTATTTCCTGCACTCTTCCCGGGACGGAGCCCTCTCACGCGTCGTTTGACTATCCACGTTTCCTGCCGTACTTTGTGCTGTGCCGCCGATTTGTCGTGTGTTTGGAACTGCGTGTATCCGCACTAGCTTTCTGTGATCGGCCAGACGATATCTCACTACAAGATTCTCGGGCACCTCGGCGGCGGCGGGATGGGGGTTGTCTACAAAGCCCTGGACCTCAAGCTCGATCGCCCCGTTGCCCTGAAGTTCCTTCCTCCCGATCTCATTCACGATCCCGAAGCCGGGCAACGATTCGTCCACGAGGCCAAAGCCGCCTCTGCCATCCGGCACAACAACATCTGCGTTGTCTACGACATCGATGAGACACCCGATGGGCAGATTTTCATCAGCATGGAATGCCTTGAGGGAGAGACGCTCAAGAAGAAGATCGAGCGCGGGCCGCTGAAGATCAACGAGGCGATCGACATTTGTCAGCAGGTGGCCCGCGGTCTGAGCAAGGCTCACGAGCAAGGCATTGTGCACCGCGATATCAAGCCGGCCAATATCATGGTGACCACGGACGGAGTAGCCAAAATCGTGGATTTCGGGCTGGCAAAGCTCAGCGGCCGGACGATGTTGACCAAAGCAGGCTCGACACTCGGGACTGCTGCGTACATGTCTCCTGAACAGGCGAGCGGCAGCACAACGGACCACCGGACGGATATCTGGTCGCTGGGCGTTGTGCTGTACGAAATGCTCACGGGGAGACGCCCATTCGAGGCGGAATACGAGAACGCTCTCCTGTACTCCATCCTCAATTCCGAACCCGCGCCCATCACCGCTCTCCGTAGCGGAATCTCGAAGGAGCTAGAGCGGATTGTTCAGAAGTGCCTGATGAAGGCGCCCGGAGAGCGGTATCAGCACGTCGATGAACTGGTCGTCGACCTGAACGGGCTGAGCCGGGCATCGTTGGCCCAAAGGAATCCACCGGCCGCCGAACCGATTGTCATTCCGGGGAAACGGCGGGCTGTTCCGTATGCTCTGGGCGCGTTTACTCTGGTGGTCATCGTTTTGGGTGTATTGCTGTTAATGAGAGGGAAGGATGACCGCACGGGACCTCGCCCGGAACTCAGGTGGGTCGCCGTGCTGCCCCCGCGGAATCTCTCGAAGGTGCCGGGTGACGAATCGCTGTCAGAAGGGATCCTCGAAGGCCTCATAACAGAGCTGGGAAAAATCAAATCCGTCAGCACAATAGGCCGGCAATCGGTGATGAAGTTTGACGGGACCGACAAAAGTTATGCTCAGATTGCGGCGGAACTGGGAGGCGTGGAGGCTATCGTCGAGCCTTCGTTCCAGCATGTCGGGAACAAGCTGCAGATCCATGCCAGGTTGATCCAGGCTTCGGATGGGACGGTGTTGTGGGCCGGGACGTTCGACAAAACCATGGACGACATTCTTGTTCTTCAAAGTGAAGTCGCCCGGATGATCGCGCGCGAGATCGGAGCTACAGTGACGCCGCAGGAACAGACTCGCCTCGCGAGCGCCCGCCCGGTCAATGCCGAGCTCTATCAAATCTATCTGCAGGGCCGCTACCACTTCGCCCGGCGGACCCTCGCCGCGTTCAACAAGAGCATTCAGCTTTTCGAGCAGATTCTTGCGAGAGACCCGGATAACGCACTTGCGTACGCCGGGCTCGCCGAGAGTTATGCCATCCTCCCATTCTACGAAGGAGCGTTGCCCGCGGAAGCATTTCCCAAAGCAAAGGCGGCGGCGATGAAGGCATTGGAGCTTGACAACTCCCTGGCAGAAGCGCATACCGCTCTGGGATTTGTCCTGTTTTATTGGGACTGGGATTGGGCGGCCGCCGAAAAAGAGCTGCTGCAGGCACTCGAGCTCAAACCGGGCTACGTGATAGCTCATCACTGGTACGCGGAGTACCTGAGCGCCATGGGGCGCCACGATCAAGCTGTCAGTGAGATCAAGCGAGCCCAGGAGCTTGATCCACTTTCACCCCTCCTCCTGGCTATTGGAGGCGAAGTCTGCAATTACGCGCGGTCCTATGATGAAGCCATAGAGCAATGCCGAAAAGCACTTGAGCTGGATTCGAGCTTCGCCCTTGCTCGCGGCAACCTGGCCAACGCGTATATCGAGAAAGGGATGTACAGGGAAGCCGAAAAGTCTGCACGACTTGAGGGGGTGGACCCACGAATTTCCCTTCGTCTGGCGTACATCTTTGCTGCAGCCGGTTCGAAAGCGAAGGCCCTCGGGATCCTCATCACCAGGCGGCGCTCGAAGCGACAGGAACTTGACCCCACGAGCCTTGTCGACGTATATGTTTGTCTGGGTGAAAACAGCCTGGCACTCGACTGGCTCGAAAAGGCCTACGACCAGCGGGATCCCTATATGGTCTTCATGAATGTCGCACGAAGGGTGGATCCGCTGCGCGCTGAACCTCGTTTCCAGAATCTGGTCCGTCGCGTGGGTCTTCCGGCCACCCCACTGAGTAGCCAATACTAGCCGCCCCGGCATTTAATGCTCTCCGATGCCCTGTTCAGTCAAACCCGGCTGTCACGGAGGTGACAGGCCAACTTATCCCGGCTTGAGAACCAACCTTCAGCAGTGTTTCCGGCAGAGGTCTGCAGGGGTTGAGTATCCCATGCGTTCCCTGGGCAGGGGCTTCCTTGGCCTGGCACGGACAAGTCTCCTCTGAGAGAGGTTCTCGATATCCTGATGGGTGAGACCCAGCTCTTCCGGCAGACGCTCGCTGTCCATGCACGTGAGCCTCTCGCCGTGCCCCAAATTGTAGATTTCGATGGGGATTTTGAGGAGAATGTAGTTCGAGGTATGGAGCCTGTCGCGGAGCCAAAGGAACCAGGTGTGCGAAACTGCCGCACAGGCGTGAGATGGTGGTCTGAGTTGTGATTGAAAGACTGGATAGGAGATATCTTATGCATAAGCCTTTTTCTGGTGAAATGCCTCTGCTGTTGCTAATGATAATGTGTCAGGTTGCTTTTGCCCCTGATGACGGTTCACGCAGTAAGGCCAATCCATCCGGGGATCAACGGTCCAGTGAACACAATGTCAACAGAATGATTAGGAACAGTTTTAGCAAATTCAATGGAGAGTATATTATCTTAGTGAGAAAGAGCACCTTCACATTAGAGATCGTTACTCGAGACAATCAAGTCGTCGCCAAATACCCCATCGCATACGGCAGGAATCCGGATAAAAAGGCACCGCTCTACGGTGGTGATAACAGGACACCCGAGGGAGAATATAGCATCTCTGTAATACTGAGCAAGGATGCGGATACAGCAACAGCTTCATACCGCGATCTTGCAGGGATGAATAGAATGTATTTCAGTGCCAAGGAAGGACATAGCAAGTTCAATCATCCTGAAGAAGATCAAGGAGATAATGCATTCGGTCCTCGTGATTATCATTTTAACTACCCAGACTCCAATGATTTAAAGAACTACACGAACAACAAGAACAATGGTAAGATTCCGATTGTGGATGGGAAACCTCTGCCGCTCAGCCATAGATATGATATTCACGGAAACTGTGATAAGCCTTCCATTGGACATCTTGCTACAAGTGGATGCATCCGTATGGACAACACCGATATTGTTGAAATGGAAAAGTATGTCCAGATCGGAACGCCTGTTATAATACTACCAGCAAATCAATGAGAGAGTCAAGAACGGATTCAAGATAATCGCGCTCGTATCGAACTCCGCTGAAGTGCGGAAGCTTCATCAGTCAAGATAGGGCTGGCTTTCTTCAAGGATGTTTCAGGAGCATCACCCTCATGCCGTACATCTGTGGGTGTTGTCAGCAAATAGACAATCTAATTCCGGACGCGGAGACCTATTTCTGCCTAAAGTGCAGGAAGAGTAAGCCGCTGCACAAGGATTGTTGCGAGAAGCACAACTTCATTGCACATAGAGGCAAGGC
>PMJR01000110.1 GCA_003158475.1 Ignavibacteriota bacterium
ACCGCCGGATGACTCGACATGCACGCCCTTGTTTGATCCCCTCATCTTGACGATCATGTTCCCTCCCGCAGTCCATGCGCGGAGTTTCCCTTCAACATCCAGGATCCTCACGTCTCCGGCGGACGTGCTGACGTCGACATCTCCAGTAATTGCGGTAAAGTTGATCCCGCCGCAGGATGTGCGCATGCCAATCGTCCCAACGCAGCTGTCCGCCTTCAAGCTGCCAGTGAATGTCTCAAGGTTAATATCACCATCGCATTGGGAGATCGAAATGTCCCCCTCAGACGTTCCCCCTTTCAGGACCCCCTTTACATTCTGGACTGTGATATATCCCCCCGAAGTGTGCACTCTCAACCCGCATTCCCGTGGAACTCTCACCTCATACGACACTCTGAGGTCCGGGAGGTACCAGATCCACGCTCCCTGAGTCTGCAGGGATCCGCTGACATCGATCTGATCGCCGGATTGCTCTGCGGTGACTTCAAAATCCTTGACGTCCTTGTCCCTCCCCCGGACATTCACATCGATGGAGATCTCGTCGGAAGCGCCCCCGATGATCGAAACCGAACCGGTGTGGGTTTTCAGAGTGAGCATTGCCCCTGATCCAACCCGGAATCTCTTTTGAACGCTTTTCTGCGATGCAACGACCAACCTCGCTGATACCATCCCCAGGGAGAGCGCCAGCACGGAGCAGGAGAGCACCCATACAGCAACCCCCAAGCCCCGTGGGGCACCACACGCCAGATTCCGTTTCACGCGGTCATGATACCATCGCACGCATCCCTCCCTGATCAAGTGCGTCCGCCCTACTTACAAAGCGCGGGTCGACTGCGCCGCATCAAGCCGCAGTTACAAACCGGCAACATTGCCAAGGTTTGCCTCCTCAACTGCCCGTGAGAAATCGGATGTCAGATTCTGCAATTGTACCGCAATCGTTCTCAGCTTGTCGTGCGGAAGAACGATCGTCGCCGCCTCCGACCAGGTGACTCCCTCACACCTGAGTTTTGGTTTTCGCTGCAACCCCACTTGTTGGATGAGTTCGACGCTCAGAGAATAGAAATAACTTGCTCCTCTCTGATTCGGATTGAGCGGATTTCCCACGATATGAACAAAGAGATAGGGCTTCCCGGCCGTTCTGTTCCATTCCCTCTCTTTCAAAGGGCGGATGCCATTCACCTTCAATGTCAGTTCCACTTCTGAACGAAGATCATCCTTCGCAAGACCATATGCCGGTTGGGGGGGAGCGTCGTATTGCAGGGAGACATACACAGCCTTCAGTCCCTTCAGCGAAGCCCCCGCTGGATCGGTGTTGTATACAGTTCGGGGGCTGCCGTGGAACGATGTACCTAGCATCATTGTGGCAAGAACAATTTGTGCGAACACTGATTCTTCTCCTCTTATGATTGAATTCTCATCTCCATGCGTGCAACCTCAGCCCTGAAGCAGCCCAAAGGTCATCGACTGTATCGTGGCGACCATTCGGGGATGCTGCGCTGAGTTGTCCGCTAGAGGCTTCTTGTTGCGTCGTCCAGCTCACTGCTCCGATAGGCCTTGCGAGCGCAGTCGGGACATATCCCCTGAAAAAACCTTGCTTTCGAATTTGACTCGACGTATGCCTCAAGGGGGATCCAATACCCCGTTTCATCGCTAACACGCTTGCACGATTCGCAAATCCTGAGCAAACCCTTGAGTGTGCGCAGTTCCGCCAACGCATCGTAGAGGAGGTGCGTCAATGCCTGCGTTTCCTCTTCGGCCTTTGTCCGCTCCCTCTTTTCCTCCACCAGTTCGTCCCATCGCCGCCAGGAATACCATGCGAGAGCGAACGTCAGGGTGATACTCAGCGTGAAGAGCTCATCGAGTTTCCAGTTGTCGTGTCTGTAGACCCATGCGACCGCCCGGCTGAAAGGATCGAACCAGAGGGAAGCCGCCAGAGTCAGAAGCGCGAGTAGAACGAGGACCACCAGGTCCCGGAATGATCTGGAGTTTCGGGAAAGCATACGTGACTTCCGTGAAAGGTGATAGTATGGTAGTTCCTGATGTTACAGTACTGGACCTGACGGCGACGGGCGCGTTGACCTCTCCCCCACCGCGAAAAGGATCAACAGCCACCCCGTCACCGCCCGATTCTCGCAGTTTTCAGTCGACCCACAACCGGATGGTTTGCTCGCATCAGCGTTTCCAGCCGGAGGCCAACAGGAGGAGAGGCAGCATGACAACCAGAGCATACAGCATGCCGCGCAGCACTCTCCCCGTGGGCGCATTCGAGTAGATGTTGAGAAACCCTCTGTGCACGAACACCTATTTTTTCCTTATGATGCCATCTGCATGGCAACAAAGAACGTATTGTTGCCCCGCCGTACAAGCAACGCCACGCTGTCATTCTTCCCGACTCGTTTCATCGCCTTGTTAAACTCGCCCACAGAGTGCACCTGAGCCCGATTCACGTCCTTGATCAGGTCATTTTTTTGAAGGCCGGCGCTTTCTGCCATGCTTGCGGTCTTCACGTCGACAACAACCACGCCGTTGTCGTCGCCGTACCCCAGGGCTCGAGCGATTTCCGGAGTGAGATCCTGGACAGACAAGCCAAACCTCTCGCTGCTGCTACTTTCAGGGGCACTCGTGCCTCCTGATGCATCGGCGATATTTTTCGGCCGCTCGCCGAGATCTACCGAGGCTTCAGACACCTTGCCGTCCCTCAGGAGTCCGACCTTTGCAGTGCTTCCGGGCTCGGCTTCGGCGACCAGGTTTCTCAACTGGACGCTGTTATCCACTTTCTTGCCATTAAAGCTGGTGATAACATCACCGCGCTTGATACCGGCCTTGTCCGCCGGACCGCCGGCAGTCACATCACCCACCAATGAGCCTTCCGTGTCCTTGAGATTCAGCGCCTTTGCAAGTGCTTCGTCGACATCCTGGGGCAAGAGACCAAGATACCCGCGCGTCACCTTCCCTTTTGCAACGAGCTGATGCATCACGCTTTTGGCCATATTGATCGGTATCGCAAAACCGATTCCGACGTTCCCGCCTGTGCCTGAGGGACTGTAGATCGCGGTGTTTATCCCGATCACATTGCCGTCCAGATCCGCGAGTGCCCCGCCGCTGTTGCCCGGATTGATCGAAGCATCGGTCTGAATGAAATCCTCATAGTCGGCAAGATTCACGGAAGACCGGCCCTTCGCACTGATGATCCCTGCCGTCACCGTGTGCATGAGCTGGAACGGGTTGCCGACGGCGATGACCCACTGCCCGACTCGTACCTGATCTGAGTTGCCAAGTGAGGCTCCCTGCAGGTTCTTTGCATCTATTTTGATCACCGCGACATCCGTTTGGGGATCCCGTCCCACGATCTTCGCGGTATACTTCTTTTTGTCCGCCAGGATGACAGTGAGCTTTTCCGCTCCGTCAACGACATGATTGTTCGTCAAGATGTATCCGTCTTCAGAAACGATCACCCCGGAACCGAGTGCATGAACAACCCGTTTCTGGTCACTCTGCGAATTCCCGAAGAATCTTTTGAAGAACTCATCGCCGAAAAAGTCTTTCAGGGGATCAGAAGGAGAGCCGAACGGGCTTGTCAACTGGTTCACCTGTTCGCTCAGAATCGGGACGACTGAAAGGTTCACCCTGTCTGCAGCGGATTCGAATGCGACGCTGAATTGATTGAGAAGTTCCTTCCCCTGAGGCGAGACAACAGGGGCTTGATCTGGCCCAGCAGAACTATGGCTCTGTTTCGGCGCAGCGCCTATGGCGGTTATAAACGCACCTCCGCCAGCGAACGCAAGGATCAAACCCGCCGTCACAAACCACTTTGCTCTTGACTTCCGGCACATACTAAACGCTCCTTTTCTGTAAATGAATTGTCTCTCGTTCGCTACAAAAAGGCATAACGGATGCCGATAAGAAGGAAAATGGCTGCGGCCGCGATGGCCAGTATCCCCAGCAATGTTCGCCAGTTGTTGAAGGAGATCGGCGCCAAATTGGCGTGGCCGTCCTTCGGATGTAATTCCCGCGACATTGAATACTCCGTGCCTCCTATATGCTAGAACGCAGCGAAGATTACGGGAGGGTGACAGGAAGATTACAGAATTGTCATGGAAGGCGGTGGTGAAGCGAGCCGGGGGGAGACCTAAAGCCCGATTAATTTGAGCGTTTGGGTGGAGTTGAGCGGGAGATGAACGGTAAAACAGGACCCCATGCCGGGTGTGCTCTGAACACTTATGGATCCATGGTGCGCTTCCGCGATCCAACGTGCAATCGAAAGACCAAGACCGCTCCCGCCATGAGTGCGCGAACGCGCTTCATCGACCCTGTAGAACCGGTCGAATATCTTATCGAGGCTTTCCACCGGGATTCCAATGCCCGTGTCCTCAATGGATATCCAGGCTTCATTTCCATTCCGCTCATTCCGGATCCGGACCGTCCCTCCGGGGTCGGTATAGCGGACCGCGTTCGAGATCAGTGCGCGAAGCAGCTGCCTGAGACGGACAGGATCTCCGGAGACTATCCCCTGATCATTCCGGTCCAATGTGACCGAGATTTGCCTGTCCGCCGCGAGGATAAGTGCGTCTTCGTAGATGCCATCCACCAGCACATGCATACGGACAGGTTCCTCGTGGAGGATCATCTGTCCGGCCTCCACTTTTGCGAGGGTCAGAAGATCGTCCACAATGCGTGACAGGCGAGAGGATTCTTCGAGATACGTCGCGGCGAGCTGTTGCGCCTCACGGGGAGATAATGATTTCGTCAGCGCGAGTTCAGACTCCCCTTTCAGTATCGTCAGCGGCGTCTTGAGTTCATGCGCAATGCTCAATGAAAACTCTCTGAT
>PMJR01000092.1 GCA_003158475.1 Ignavibacteriota bacterium
GTCGCCGAGCTTGTCAACGGCGATGTCGAGGCAGGATCCCACACTGTGCAGTGGCACCCGACGACGGCCTCAGGGGTTTATCTCTGTCGAATGGATGCAGTGGCGCTTGACAAGTCCGGCGCAACATTCAGCAAAGTCCAGAAAATGGCGTATATCAGGTAGGACCCCCGTTTCCGCCCGGGAAGAATACTCTCCGCCTCAGGCGTCCGCCTATTTCCGGACGCCTGAGGTCCGGGGAATTACGACGTTGGTGACATACACGTAGAGCCCGAACGCCCGGACGGCCTCCCCCTGAGCGTGGACTGTCCCCACTTCACCGACGCGGTACCCGTCTTCACCCCCCCGCCCGTTCCACCCGTTCCTGATGCCGTGGTCTGATTCACGATGGAGGACGACCGTGGCTTTCCCGTGGGCGTTCGTCCAGACGTACTCGAGCGACTTCTCCACCTTCCCGGGAATTTCCTTCAATTCATCCGGCGCCATCTGGTAGGCATCGAGGAGGAAATGGACGAAGGCCCCGTTGCCGTCCATCCGGATCTGATAGAAGTCCGCCGGATCGACCCATCCCGTTGAAGGATCCATGACGCGCTTCGCCGTAGCGACGGCAATGCGTCTGTATTTCTCCTCCCCCGTCACCCTGTAAAGTGCCCCCGCAATCGAGCAGTACCCTGCGCCCATCCAGGGGAGGGGATTCCCGAACGCAGCAAGCCCTGATTTGCCCACCCACCTGCCGTTTCCCCTGTAATATGTCCTCTCAATCCCCGGCGTCAGCCGGTCGCCGTTCCAGACCAGGAGCGCATCGTCGAGGAAGTGGCGCTCACGCGTCACTTCATACAGCCAGCAGGCGACCGTCGCCATCTGGTTCATGTTGCTGTTCGTGAATATCTGTTCCTGACCCGGCGCCGTGTTCGGCGGAAAGTTGTACCAGCTCCAGAATCCTTCATGGTGTGAAAGCCCTCCAGAATCACGGTATTCCGTATACCGCCTGACGGCATCCGCCACCCAGATCGAGTTGGTCTTGCCTGTAAAGCGCCACCAGTACATCTCGGCAAGACAGACCCAGGCCTGGTCGTCGATCCACGTTTGCCTGCACATTTCCGTGAGGGGGTGGCTCACGGTATAGAAACGGAGAAGGGCGGAATCCCCGGTGACGGCAAAGAGGTGGGCGTCTCCAATTGCGCCGTACGCCCCTTCCCAGCAGGGGGTGTAGACCTGGTGAAAGAGCACGTCGATGGCATAGGCCCTCTGCAGCCATTTCTCCGTTGGCCGGTAGACTGTTGCCGCCGGCGGATGGGCACTCTCCCTCCCGGACGGCGGAGGCGGCGACGGTATCCTGATTGCGACCACAAGGAGGAGAGCGGCAAGCAGGACCGACACCACCGCGATTCCCCCCTTCAGGAAGTACGCTCTCCGCGGGGAAGGGACCCGGAAGGGACCGGAGAGGGCGCGGCGATTTTTCTTAGTCTGTTTGTTCATCGCATCCCCCCTTCACGTCGCGGAGAAAATTCACGGAAGGCACGTGTGGTCGCATTTTCGTATCTTGTCCCGACGGAATCTCATTCTTCGGGGACACACTCATGCAAATCGGCATTGTCGGACTCCCTTTCTCTGGCAAATCCACTTTGTTTCAGACGATCACAAGAACGCATATCGACCCATCCCTCCTCGCGCGACCGGATGCTCACCACGCAGTCATCAAGGTCCCTGACACCCGGCTCGACACACTAAGCGCCCTTTTCTCCCCCAAAAAGACGGTTCATGCGACAATCGAATTCGTCGACGTCGCAGGGTTGAAGAAAGGTGAGTCGGGGTCGACGCAGTTCACCACGAATTTCCTCTCCAACGTGAAGACCAACGACGCCCTGGTCCAGGTCGTACGGGTCTTCGCCGACGATGCGGTCCCCCATCCCGACGGCACGATCGACCTCGTGCGGGACATAGCGGCTTTCGAGACCGAATTCATACTCTCCGACCTTGCCGTGGTCGAGACCCGGATCGAAAGAATAAAGAAGCAGGTCCACAAGGCGGGGGACGAGCAGGGGAAGAAGGAGATTCCGCTCCTGGAACGATGCCACAAGGTACTCGACGGGGGAAAGCCGCTCCGCGAGACGACATTCACGAGGGAAGAATTGCAGGTGCTCAGAGGATACCAGCTTCTCTCGGCAAAGCCGATGCTGATCGCGCTGAACCTCGACGAATCGCAACGGACCACCGCCGGAGAACTCGTCCGCCGAGCCGCGGAGGGGAAGGAAGAGGGGAACACCAGGGTGCTCTCGTTTTTCGGAAAGATCGAGATGGAACTCTCCGAACTCGGAGAGGAAGACACGCGCGCATTCATGGAGGAATACGGGATCAGGGAATCGGCGCTCGACACGCTCATCCGCCAGGCGTACGCGCTCCTCGGCCTGCAGTCGTTCTTCACCGTGGGGGAGGACGAATGCAGAGCATGGACGGTCCGGCGGGGGGCGACTGCCCAGGAGGCGGCGGGTGTGATCCACTCCGACTTCATCACGTCGTTCATACGCGCGGAAGTGGTCGGCTATGACGATTTCCTCGCCCAGAAGGGATCCTTCGCCCGCGTCAAGGAGTCCGGCAGGTGGAGGCTCGAGGGGAAGGAATACACCGTCAGGGACGGGGATATCATGACGATCCGGCACAGCTGACGTATTACAGCTTTTCCGAAATCTCCCCGACGAGCTTTTCGACCGCTTCGCGAAGCGCCTGGGCGTTCGGCGTGTTTCCCCCCCCCTTCTGATCGGAGTTCAGGCTCCCCCACTCAGTCGAGACGTCGGTACCGACGGAATTATCCGTCTTGCTTCCGGTTTCGCGGAAGCTCTGGATGAGCTGACCCTTCGAAACTGAAATCAAGTCCCCCTGTATCGTCACCGTCGCGCTCACGGTGCGGAGCGAAGAGCCGAGGGACTGGCCGAGCACGCTGATCCCCCCCACCCCGTTTGAGCTGCTTGTCGCCTCGGCTTCGAGTATCGTCCCGATCACGACATAGTCGACCCCGTTCTTCTTCCCCAGCTCGACCGCCTTCTCCACGTCGATCGACGCCGATTCGTCCGGACCGGGTTTGTGCTGTATGAACTTCGGAAGGAACTTCTTGTTCTGGAGGAATTCCGAGCGGATGAATTTCGCCACCTGTTCACCGAACGCCGGGCCGACCCCGGCCGCATCTTCAAAGGGGAGTATGCCGATTTTCTGTGCCGGGGCAAGTCCGGGAAGAATGCACAGAACGAGGGCCACAATGAACGCTTTCATGGTGTATCCTTCTTTGGTGTTGTCGTTTCGCGGTGCATGCGGGCGTCGACGGACAGAACGCCTGCTCCCGCGATAAGCAGAAAGAGAGAGCCGAGGAGCATTGAGTAATCGACGCGAGCCTCATGCGCGAAGTTCCAGAACACCTTCGACACGAGGAGGGGGATCTTTGTCGTCCCTATCGCCACGAGCATGTCGATGATCATGACAAGCGAGGCAAAACGCGTCAGCAGTCCGATCAGTATGAGGGCCCCGCACAGGATTTCACAGATTCCCACAAACGGGCCCATGAACTCCGGCGAGGGAATCCCGATCTTCACGAAGCGCCCGACACCCAGCTCCCCCGGGAAGAGGAATTTCTGTATCCCTTCAGAGAGGAAGACCCCTCCCACGATGAGACGGGGGAGGAGCACCACCCCCGGGGCGTCCGTGGAAACCAGTTTCCGCATCAACGGCATAACTTCCTCCTCCCGCTATTGGGACGCACCAAGATAGGTGACATCCCATCCAAATTCAAGGCGCGCGCCAGGGCACGCGGGTTGATTCTGACATATATTCGTTCTAGTTTTGAAAATTGTGAACCTCTGCCGGAGTACTCCCCTGTCAGGACAATCGACACAGCGACAGGCCCCACCACCCGGTCCCCTCGATCCGGTTGAGCGCTACATCCCTTTGCTGTTCAAGGCGGGGGTGTACGCACTCCTTACAGTATTCTTCTTCCAGGCGCTGGATGCATTCTACGAGTACCGCCCGGGGATGCGCTGGGGAAATTTCCTTTTCATCTTCCGCACGTTCACATTCCTCCCGCTCCATGAGGGGGGGCACTTCCTGTTCAGATTCTTCGGGAGGACTTTGTACGTCCTGGGAGGATCGTTCTGGCAGATTGTGTTCCCGCTCCTCTGGTTCATCATNNCTCTTCTGGGTCGGCGAAAACATGATGGACGTCAGCCTCTACATCCGGGACGCCCCCGTCCGGATGCTCCCGTTGCTCGGAGGGGACAAATCCGGGCATGACTGGCACTATCTTCTTTCGCAGTGGGGAGAAATGGATTCCGCCGGGACCCTTGCAGACTTCATGTATTACGGGGGAGTCATAACGTGCATCGGTGCGATCGCCACAGGCATCGTCCTGGCGGTCATGACATTCATGCAGTCGGGCCGCCCGGCCCCGGTGTTCCCTTCCGCACAGCCCTCTCTCGCTCCACGGGCGCAGGAAGAACTCGACCAGCAGATCAGGAAGATCGAGGGACTCCCGTAGGAAAGACGGACCTCAGTCACGGCTGAGATCGGTGTACTCGTTGACCCTGGTTCAAATCGGCGGGACTCTCAGGGGCGGGACACGCCATGAAGGAGGGCGCTCACGGAGCGGGCGGCATGCAGGTCCTCAGCGGTGTCGATCTCGATACATTGCAGTTCGCCGACGTCCACGGCGCTCATCACCGCTCCTTCGACTATCGCCTGCTGGAATCCGGCTTCGTAGAACTGATTCACATTGTGTTCTCTGGTGATCATCCTCTCCAGTATCCGGTAGAGTCCTCCCAGGAATTCCCCGCTCATCATTTCGATCCCTATCGATTCTCCGGCGGCGTCGCGCGGGGGAACGTCCTTGCCGATCCTGCGTATCTCCCCGCCGGGTGCAACCTGTATCTTTATTTCCTCATCGCCCAGTGTCTTTCCCCGGGTCATGGCGAGACAGTTCTCGTGACCGGCTCCCGTCAGAAGCCCGATAATGCGCCGGTCGAACACGATGTCACTATCCAGGAGGACGACACCCTCGCCTCCCACGGCACGTTCGGTCAACCAGAGCGAGTAACTGTTGTTTGTCGTTTCGAAGCGATCGTTCCTCACGAACTCGACGTCCAGGGCGGGAAACGCGGTTCGGACGAAGCTGCGGATCTGATCCTCACGGTATCCCGTCACAATGACGATATCGCCGATGCCGTTCGCAATGAGGTTCTCGAGCGTCATGCCGAGTATCGTCCTGTCTCCCAGCTCCAGGAGACATTTGGGAACGAGGTCGGTGAGGGGCCTGAGCCTGGACGATACCCCCGCTGCGAGAATGACCCCTTTCATCAACCCCCCTCGACCGCAAGGTGTCCGTTGCTCCACCGCTGCGCTAGCATCATGATGACCGCAAGCAGGTTCCCCGCACCGGCAATCCCCCAGAGGTAGATGTCGAGACGGCCGCAAAACGCGCACACGATAAGGAGCGTCCACTGCGTGGTCGGCCCGAGATATGTCCAGCAGTGCATGAGGACCCTGTTCGCCCGGACGTAGTCCGACGGATCGCCTGTCAGGGCCTGCGCAACAGTTCCTCTCTCTCCCGTCAGGCGCTGCTGGACCCGGGAGTAGATTAGGTACGTGCCGATGAGGAATTTCTCGAGCCCCTTTCCCTTCCGGAGGCGGAGCCCGTCATACTCTTCCCTGAGTGCCTGCTGTTCGTCCACAAGCACGCTCTTCCTGACACCGGTGGCGTCGAGAAACCTGTTCCTGTAGAAGTCCAGAAGACCCGACTGGGCCGCATTGCTGAACCCTGCCGCGGCGGTCAGGACCCACATGAGGAACGGCCTGTCCGACGCGCTGGCGAAGCCGATCCCGATCCCCAGGTAGGCGGCGAGGCTGACCACATAATCCGCAACGCCGTCCAGAATCCTGCCGAGATGCGTCCCCGAGTGGTTCAGCCGGGCAAGCTGCCCGTCGCTGCAATCCACGATATTGTAGAGGAGGAAGAACACCCCCCCCGCCGCGAGCGCCCCCGGAGTGCCAAGCGCGAGGCTCGCACCCCCCAGGACGCCGAACACCATCGAGAGAAATGTGAGCTGGTTGGGAGTGACGCCGGTCCGGCAGATCAGTTTGACGAGCAGAAATGCAAGGGGTCGGTAGAACACCAGATCGAACAGCTCTTCGACGGCAACCGACTTCAGTCCCTGTTTGTATTCCGCGAGGAGTCCCATGGGCCGCCCTCAGTCGTAATACGACGTTATCGCATCGATGAGCAGTCGGTTCTCTTCCTGCGTTCCGATGGTGATCCTGACATGAGAGTTCAGGAGCGCCTCGTCCATGAACTTGATGACCAGATTCCGTTTCTCGAGGTGGGCTTTCAGTCCCGCCTTCTGCGCCGGGGGGATCTCGGCGAGAATGAAATTTGCGTCAGAGCGGAACACCCGGAATCCGGGGAGTCGCCCCAGAGCGGCATAGTACCGTTCTTTGTCCTCGTTCATCTTCCCGGTGATCTCCCTGTAGTACTCGGGAGAGTCCAGTGCGGCGATCGCGAGCTCCTCCGAGAGACGGTTGTACCCAAGGTATCTGTCGCTGAATTTCGCGAGCGCGGTGAGATCCTTCCCCATCAGGGCGAAGCCGATCCGCACGCCTGCGAGCGCGTAGTACTTTGACATCGTGCGCACCACCAGGAGGTTCGGGTTCGCGTCGATGAGGCCTTTGACGTACCCCGTCGTCGTCCCGTGGACGTACGCCTCGTCGAGCACCACTACCGACTCCCTGAAATCGCCCAGTATTGCTTCCAGGTCGGCCGGATGCAGGGTATTGCCGGTCGGGTTGTTCGGCGAGCTTATGAAGACGACCGCCGGCCGCTCGCGCGCATGCACTTCACGCATCGCGGGAAGATCATACAGGAACCGGTCCTCACCGAGGGTCATGGGGAACTCCACGCTCAGACCGTCGACTTCGGAGGCAATCTTCTTGTAGTACCACCAGGAGTAGGCGGGGATCATGAGTTTCTTCCCCTTGGGGAGGTAGCACTGGATCGCCTGCTTGAGTATGTGTTCCGCCCCGTACCCGAGCAACACGCGGTCCTCCGCCACGCCGAAATCACGTGCGAGCCGATCGGAAAGGAGGCCTTTGATCCCCCTGTTGAACGACCTGTCGTACCAGCTGAGCCGCGAGAGGTCCGCCTTCCTCAGTATGTCGTAGCACGCCGGCGCCGGGCCGTAGTTGTTCTCGTTCCTGTCAAGGTATATCGTTTTCCGTGTCATCGTGATTGGTCCGTTTTCATTTAGTGTTCATACCCCCTTCCCTTTTCGGTTCCTTGACCGGGGGCCATTCCTGGAGCTTGCCGGCCCCTTTATCCATGGGCATCGCGCGCCGCTCACGGGAGATGAATTCCGGATCTTCGGAGGCCAGATACGCCAGGCACGCTGCGAGGACGACATTGTTCTTCAGGTCGTCAAAGACGAGCTTGTCATACGTATCCCTGTTCGTGTGCCATGTGTACGAAAAGTAGTCCCAATTCAGCGATCCCAGGCCGAACCCGGGAGCCCCTGCGGCGTCGAAGGAAGCATGGTCGGTCCCTCCTCCCGCCGGCATTCCGGGGAAATCCACTTTGATATTTTGCGTGACTTGATTGGGGATGCGTGAGAGCCAGCGCCCCAAGTGCTCCGCCGCGTTCATCAGTCCCGCAGCGCTCATCGTCTGCACGCGCCCCGTGCCGTTGTCCTGGTTGAAGAGCGCCTGGAGGTGCTCGACGATCTCAGGGTGGTCTTTGACGAATGCGCGGGAACCGTTGAGTCCCTGCTCCTCGCTCCCCCAGTGACCGACCATGATCGTCCGGCGCGGCGCAGGATAGCACTTCTTTAATACGCGCATCGCCTCCATCATGACGAGCGTCCCGGTCCCGTTGTCGGTCGCACCGGAGGAGGCGTCCCACGAATCCAAATGTGCCGAGAGCATGACAAATTCACCCGGCTTCTCCCCCCCCCGCATGGTGCCGACGGTGTTGTATGTCGGCACCGGGTCGACGCTGTTCGACACGGCCTCGATGCGGACTTCCGGGTTGTCCCCGTATTCAGCGAGCCGGAAGAGGAGGTTGTAGTCTTCAAGGCTCAATGCGACGGCCGGGATCTTCGTCGCCCGCGTGTCGAACACACGATAGGAACCCCATCCCGTGGACCAGAGGGACGTGATCACACCCATAGCTCCGGCCTCTTCCAGGACGAGCGGGAGTGAATCGGCTTTCACCGCCGAGGCCGCCAGACGGTGTTCCCAGTTTCCCCTGATCTTTTCACGGAGGGCCTTCAGGCTGTCGAATGACTCCTTCGTGCCGAACTCCTCCCAGTTCTTGTCGGGGCGTCCCGTCGGCTGGGGCTGCGAGACGAGAACGAACCTTCCGCGGACCGAGGGGAGCCATTTCTGAAATGACGCGGAATCCGGTGCATCAACCAGAACGATCAGGCGCGCGGTGACGCCCCCTTTGCGAGTCCCGGGGCTGAACGCGAGCATTGTCCCTTCGAGCGTCCGCACGCGCGGGGAGAGGAGGTCGATGTGTGTGGTCCCGCGCTCCCAGCCCCGCCAGCTGCCGAACTGCTGGTTCACGGCCTCGATCCCCCACTTCCTGTACTTCGCCACGGCCCAGTTATGGGCTTTCATCATCCCGGGAGAGCCGACCAGGCGCGGGCCGATGACATCGAAGAGCTCATGTGCCAGGGAGGGCAATTGCGTCGAATCCATCGCCTCCGTCCAGATCTTCCGTACGACCGGATCGTCTGACGGGAACGTCTGCGAGACCGCTATCGAACAGCAGGCAACCACAAGGAGGGCGAAAACGCCCCATCGTCGGTCCATTGATTGATCCGTCAGGGTATCTGTGGAAGGAGAACACATGCAGATGAAAGAAGAAAACAAAATACGGCCACAAAGTCAACGGGTTTTGAGCTCTCTGATCCCTTCCAGGACCTCCTCCCTCGGAAGATTTCCCGATCGGAGATCCCCGTCCGATTTCATCAGAAGCCGGCTGTAAAACTGCAGTCCCTCCGGCGCGAAATCGGGCGTTGCAGCGAGTATGTCGAAGAGCACGTTTTCAGCCCTGTCGAAGTGACCTCTCCTTTCATGGTAGGACATGACCTTCACCAGGAGTTCAGGCGGGAGCGCACATCCCTCGAGTCCTGCCAGGAGCGCATCAACATGGTCCGTGTGGTCCGGGGCCAGGGACTTTCCCTCAGGCAACCACGCGCCGATCAGCAGCTCGAGCGACTTCAGATTGAGAATGTCGGCTTCATCCTCTTCCCCCATAGTCGAACGTATTTCCGCCTCTTCCTCCAGCAGGAGTCCCAGTATATATGCTTTGGGGATCGCCAGCGACGGGTCGGTGCCGAGGAGCACCATGAGCTGGGCGGGACTGAACTGACGGATGAGCGTATGATCGATGCCGAGGAGCGTCCTGCTTGTGGCCTGGATCTCCAGCAGGGCGCGGGGGAAATCTTTCTGGTTCTTCAGGAAGAGGATCCTGGCCAGCATCCCCGCGAGCATGCTGACCATCCGCATGAAGTAGTCCTGCTCGATCATGGGCGTGTCCTCGGGCGATTCATACCGTATCACTTCCCGTCCCCGGCTGAACGGACGCACCCGATTCGCAGTCCAGCATCCAGTGGGGGGTGGAATCAGCAGGATTGACAAGTGTCGCAGGGGTGTCCGCTGCCGGGCCGGGGGATCCCAGAACCCGGCGGACAATATCATTTTTCCTCGCTCCGGAGACGAGGAACAGGACCTCCCTCGCGCTGTTTATGACGGGGAGTGTCACGGTCACACGCCAGGCAGAGAGCCGGGAGACATAGACCGCACAGACGGTTTTCTCGCTTTCCCCGAGGGCATCCGTGTCGGGAAACAGCGATGCCGTGTGGCCATCTTCACCGAGACCGAGAAGAACGAGGTCAAATCTCCCTCCGGAAAAGGAGAGAGCACGTTCAAGATCGGCGGCATATTCCGCCGCCGCAACATCGGGAGGTCTCTCCCCGCGAATCCGGTGTACGTTCCCCGCCGGCAAGGGAATACGGCATATGAGCTCATGACGCACCATACCGTAGTTGCTCCCCGGATCGTCCGGTGGGACCATCCTCTCATCGCCGAAGCAAAGATGTATCCGGCTCCAATCGGGCGCTTCCCCCACCGGCAGAACAGCGAGCCTCCGGTACAGGCCGCGCGGGGTCTCCCCTCCGGACAGCGCCAGCGTGCAGGCACCTCTGTCGCGGATCGCCCGGCGGGCGATTCCGAGGACCTCGCGTTCCGCCGCGGATTCCATCTCGCCCGTTGACTCATATATGTCGATGCGCGGCCGCTTCACTTTTGCGGCTTTGCAGGAGGAAGTGAAGGACCCGGGTGAGGAGAGCAGTCGTGCCTCCACCACCGTCCCTCATGCGCGAGCAGCGAGTCTCCCCCTTCCGGCCCCCAGCTCCCCCCGGCGTACGTTTCAAGCAGAGGACCGTCACCGCTCTCCCAGCTTCTCCTCACACCGTCGATAAATCGCCATGCGAGTTCGATTTCATCCCCCCGGGCAAAAAGGGACGCGTCTCCCTGAAGGGCGTCGAGGAGCAGGCGCTCATACGCCTCCGGGATCGCATTGTTGCCGAACGAATCCCTGTAATGGAATTCCATGTCGACCGGGCGCGTGTGCATCCCCTGGTCAGGGACCTTCGCCATGAAGCGGAGGTGCATCCCTTCGTCCGGCTGTATGCAGATGCTCAGGTGGTTCGTGAAAAGCTCCGTGACGCCGGCCTGGAGGTCGAATATCTGCGTCGGGGGACGCCGGAACTGGATGATGATTTCCGAACTCTTTTCACTTAGTTTCTTCCCGGAGCGAAGGTAGAACGGCACGCCCTGCCAGCGCCAGTTGTCGATATAGAGCTGGAGCGCCGCATATGTTTCTGTCACGGAACGGGGATCCACCCCCTCCTCGGTGGTGTAGCCCCCGTACTGGCCCCGGACGGTATACCGGTGGGAGTATTCGGTCGGAATTTCGCGGAGCGCGGTAAGCACCTTCACTTTCTCGTTCCGGAGCGAGTCTGCATCCACGACGGCCGGGGGTTCCATCGCGACCAGCGTAAGAAGCTGGAGGAGATGGTTCTGAAACATGTCCCTGAGCACGCCGGCGGTCTCGTAGTAGCCCGCCCGGCGTTCCACGCCCACCGTTTCGGCGACGGTGATCTGGACATGGTCGACATGGTTCCTGTTCCAGAGAGGCTCAAAAATCGCATTGCCGAACCGGAGCATGAGGACATTCTGGACGGTTTCCTTGCCCAGGTAATGATCGATCCGGAATATCTGGTCCTCATGGAGCAGCTGGTGGAGCTCATCGTTGAGCGCACGCGCAGTCTCAAGGTCGCGCCCGAACGGTTTCTCGACGATGATACGTTTGTAGGGTCCCCCCTTTGTCTCGGCAATCAGGTCTGCCGCCGCAAGTCGTGCAATGACGACAGGGTAGAAACCGGGAGCGGTCGCAAGATAGTAGAGGCAATTGACGGGGGTGCCCCCGGGGCTGATTTTCCGGGCGAGGTCTGCGTACGAGGAAGGGTTCTCGAGGTCCCCCGGCTGGTAGGAAAGGGACCCGGCGAATTCTCCCCACGCCTGTGCGTCGTATTCTGCCGGTGCGGACGCCCGGACTGCATCATTCAGCTTCGCCCGGAAAGCATCGTCGGTGATCGGTGTCCGGGAGAACCCGATGATACGCGTGAGAGGGGGGAGCCGCTTCTTCCTGAAATTGTTGTAAAGGGCGGGAATGAGTTTTCTTGTCGTCAGATCACCCGATCCTCCAAATATGACGATCACAGTCTCCATGCCGGCTCTCGGGGGATGATGGATGAACGGGGAAACAGTCCCCTCAGTGAAGGGGGGACCGTCGCACAGTGTCAAAAGGAATGAAACGGAGCAGGAAAAGTCAACCGGGTGTTGCGATTGACGATGCGGGTCGCTATTTTTGAAGCGTTTCGGCGGAGGCTCCGCAGTCACAAAGTTCAAACCCCATCCACCCCCACCCACAGGAGCACTTTCATGAAGAAATGTATCGTTGTACTCATGCTGGTCGCAGCCTTCCTGGCAGCGCAGATTCAGCCTGTCGCGATGGCGCAGGACAAGCCGGACAAGACGGAGACCAAGTCCAAGGCGGAGAAGGCCAAGGAAAAGGCAGAGGCCAAGGCGAAGAAGACAAAGGAAAAGGCTGAGTCCAAGGCGGAAAAGACAAAGGAGAAGGCGGAGGCCACGGCAAAGACGACCAAGGAAAAGGGAGAGGCCAAGGCCACGAAGACCTTGAAGGAGTCAAAGGCGAAGATGGCCAAGGAAAAGGAAGGCGCGACGCACAGGGTGAAGTCCGCCACGAAATCGAACGAAAAAGCGGGTGCCAAGGCGGAATCCGGGGCCAAGGAGACCAAAGAGTCCGGCAAAACGACGATGAAGGAGAAGATAAAGGCGGCGGCGGCCAAGTATAAAGGAGCCGGATCTTCAACAACGACCGGGACGACGGAGGCCGCCGCGAAAGAGGGTGCCGAGGCAAAGGAGAAATCATCGGCGAAGGCGACCAAAACCGCACCGGAAGCGAAAGAAATGGGAAAGGAAGCCAAGGACGAGGCGGTGGGGAAGACAGCCGATGGAAAGACCGTCTTCGAAGGGGCCAAGAACGGACATTACTACCTCAACGAGAAGGGGGACAAGACGTACGTGAAGGACTTCGTCGGGGCAAAGATCGTCGGCCAGACGAAAAAGGGGCAGAATATCTACGAAGGGCCGCGCGGCGGGCACTTCTACTACACGGAGAGCGGGAACAAGGAGTACGTGAAGAAAGAGAAGTAGGACGCCATACCCTCTCTCTTGTGTGTTTCATACCGGGCCACAGCGCGGCAAGAAAACCGCGTTGTGGCCCGGGCGCATTGTGGAGGTCAGTCCATGGCGTGTCGCAGAGGCGCCATTCATCCGGCAAGAATGAGCGCTTCCTGAGGTGTCGACAGATACTCCGCACCGTCAGCGCGCAAGATCACCATTTCCTCCACGGTGGCGATCCCGCGGCCGGGGACCGTCAGCCGGGGTTCAAGCGTGAACACCATCCCCGCTTCAAGCGGGAGGAACGGCTTCCCGGCGTATTTCTCCCATGCAGGTCCCAGCAGCGCGTTCCCGTCGTGGGCAAACCTGCCGACCTGGTGCCCCAGGGCGTGCGGAAACTCCTCGTAGCCCGCCTGCGTGATGACCCGACGGGCTACCGCGTCGATCGACTGGCCGGTGACCCCGGGGCGCATCGCCTTCCGCGATTCCTCGATGGCGCGCACGATCGTATCGAACCCCCGCTGGACATCGGGAGGGACGGCGCGTTCCCCCTTCCGGGGGATGTAGAATGTCCTCTGCAGATCGGAGCAGTATTCCTCGACTTTCAGTCCGAAGTCCATGTTGAGTATGTGCCCTTCTTCCACCTGCCGATCCGTCGGCGAATAATGGGCAGCCGCCGTGTCGGGGCCTGTGAACACCCCGGGGCAGACCTTTGCATCCCACGCAAACGGGATCTCTCTTTCATTGGCACATTCTTTCATGAAGTGCGCGATCTCCCGTTCAGTCCGCCCCGGACGTATAAACAGCGCGACTTCGGAGAATATCCTCTCCGTCTCGGCGATCGCCCTTTTCATCCTTTCAAGCTCGGCCGGGGTCTTCCGCTGGCGGAGCGCACCGATGATCTGATCCGCCTGCGTGAGCCTCTCCTTGAGGCCGATCTCAGAGAGCATATCGCAGAGCGTCAGATACATGCCGTGCGTGAGCCCGTCACAGATTTCGCTCTCCCGGGAATAGTTCACAGCGATCTTCCCCGGCCCGATGCCGCGGAGCGTCTCCTGGAGGGGTTCCCTGATACCTTCGACATAACCGATCACTTCCGAATACACGCCGAGGTCCTCCACCCCTTTCTTGTCGTACTGGCCGACGATGGCGCAGGTCCTCCCGCTTTTCGTGATGATCAGCGCGCTGTGCCATGTGAGATCGCCGCCGACGAGGAAGGGAAGCGTCGGGTCACCGTTGATGGCGGTCTCGCGGGTGAACGTGAGCCAGCAGTCGGTGTCGAATTCGCGCAGGATACCGACGGCCTGGGAGATCTTTTCCGTTATGAGTGGCGTCATTGTGAGAGCGAATGGTGTTCGGTGCGGGCGATGATCTCGTCCTGCAGGGGACGGCCGAGGTCGCAGAAATAGTCGCTGTAGCCTGCCACGCGGACGATGAGATCCCTGTGTTCCCCGGGGTGGGACTGTGCCGCCCGGAGCGTTGCGGCGTCCACGACGTTGAATTGGATGTGGTGCCCCCCCATCCGGAAATACGCCCGGATGAGAGCGACGAGGCTGTCGATCCCCTTCTCCCCCTCCAGTGTCTTCGGGGAAAACTTCTGGTTGAGGAGCGTCCCCCCCGTTCGGACGTGATCCATTTTTGCCGCCGACATCAGCACCGCAGTGGGGCCGTGGCGGTCAGCCCCCTGCACAGGCGAAATCCCCTCCGAGACGGGGGTCCATGCCTTCCTCCCGTCGGGCGTTGCACCGGTCACCGCACCGAAATAGATGTGGCATGTCGTGGGGAGGAGATTGATCCGGTACGCCCCCCCGCGCGTATTGGGGCGGCCATCGATCGCCTTGAAATAGATCTCGAATACCGAGCGCATGATCGCGTCCGCCGCATCGTCGTCATTCCCGTACCGGGGGGTCTTGTTGACGAGGAGCAGGCGGGTCTTTTCGAATCCCCGGAAGTCGGCCGCCAGGACGCGGAGCAGGTCGGCCATCCGCATTGCTTCGTCACCGAACACGTGATGCCGGATCGCCGAGAGGCTGTCGGTCACGGTCCCGATCCCCACCCCCTGGATGTAGCTCGTGTTGTACCGCGCCCCGCCGGCATTGTAGTCCGTCCCCTTTGCGATGCAATCGTCGATGAGAAGTGAGAGGAACGGAACGGGCAGGTATTCGGCGTACAGACGCTCGATCACGTTGCTCCCGCGGATTTTCACATCCACGAAGTGATTCACCTGCGTTCGGAACGCATGCACAAATTCATCAAATGAGTGGAAGGCCGCCGGGTCGCCGGTCTCCGGCCCCAACTGATTTCCGGTCCGGGGATCGCGCCCCGAGTTCAGCGTCAGCTCGAGAATCTTCGGGAGATTGAAATACCCCGTCAGTATGCACGCCTCCTTGCCGAACGCCCCTGTCTCAACGCAGCCGCTGGTCCCCCCTTCCCGCGCGTCCTCGATCTTTTTCCCCTGCCGAATCATCTCGTCGACGACGACATCGGCGTTGAAGACCGACGGCTGCCCCCACCCCTTCCGGATGACTTTTGCCGCCGCCCTGATAAAGGCGTCAGGGTTTTTCCTGCTGAGCTGTATGTTGGAGCCGGGTTGCACGAGACGCATTTCGTCGATCACTTCCAGGACGAGATACGTCACATCGTTGACCCCGTCTTCACCGTCCGGGGTGAGGCCGCCGCTGTTGATATTGGCAAAGTCAGTGTACGTGGAACTTTCCTCGGCCGTGACGCCGACCTTGGGGGGCGCCGGCTGATTGTTGAACTTCACCCAGAAGCACCCGAGCAATTCCTTTGCGGCATCGCGTGTCAGGCTCCCATCGGCCGTCCCCCGTGCATAGAACGGGAGGAGGTGCTGGTCGAGGCGCCCCGGGTTGAATGCGTCCCACGGGTTGAGCTCGGTGATGACACCCAGGTGGACGAACCAGTACGCCTGGAGGGCCTCCCGGAACGATTCCGGCGGGCGGGCGGGGACACGGCGGCAGATGCGGGCGATCTCGCGCAGCTCGCTTTTCAGGAGCGGATCGGGAACACGCGCCGCACGCTCCTCCGCCTCTTCCGCATGCCTGCGGGCAAGCGTCATCACCGCGTCCGCGCAGATCCCCATCGCGGTCAGCTCGTTCCGTTTCGCTTCCGATTCCGGATCGGTATGCCCTTCAAGGGACTGCAGTGCGGATGCGACGTCCGCTTTCAAACCGAGCAGACCCTTCACGTACAGCTTTCCGTTGAGGACGGTATGCCCGGGGGCGCGCTGTTCCATGAACTCCGTAAATATCCCCGCCGCATAGGCATCCTTCCATTCTCCGTCCATCATGCCGAATATCCTCTCGCGCATGGTTTTCCCCTTCCAGAAGGGGATGATGCGCTCCCGGTACACCTTCTTCGTCTCCTCGCTGACGCGGAAGGAGATCTTCGCACGCGTGTCGAGAATGGCAAGGTCGTCAAGCGTGTGACAGCAGAGCTCGGGATACGTCGATGCGGCCTTCGGGGCCGGGCCCCTTTCCCCGACGATCAGCTCACCATCGTTGATGACGACCGTTTGCTTTTCCATCAGGGTCCGGAACGCGTGCGCGCGCCGGAGCGGCGGAGGGAGCGTTTCCGCGCTCATTGCTGATTCCGTCACCAGGAGTCCCCTCTCGTGCGACACGGCAGGGACCGCCGCAAGGCTCTGTTCCCGAAGCAGACGGACCCGCTCGGTCATGATCTTATCCTCCGATACTGACCACGGGATGGAACCTGAGAAGTTCCTCCGCGATGCTGTTCAGGTAGCCGCTGGACGGTGTTTGCACAGCGGGGAGGGAATACGGGACACCCAGCCGCGCATACTTGGCGACGCCTATCGTGTGATACGGCAACAACTGGACCTGGACCACATTCCCGAGGGAGGCGATAAACCTCCCGGCAGCGTCGATATTCGAACGGGAGTCATTGACCCCCGGAACGATCGGCATCCGGATCACCACTTTCTTTCCCCAGGAGGCGAGCCGCTCCAGGTTCCCCCTGATCAGAGCGCCCGATACACCGGTAAACCGGCGGTGGATTTCTTCATCCACCGATTTCAGGTCGTAGAGGAAGAGATCCGTGAGCTCCGCCACCCGAAACAGGACGTCGGGGGACGCGTACCCGGCCGTATCAACGACGGTATGGAATCCCCTCATGACGCAGGAGCGGAGGAGCAAAACGAGGAACCGGTGCTGAAGAAGCGGTTCCCCGCCTGAGAACGTCACGCCCCCTCCGGACTCAAGGTAAAACGGCGCGTCCCGCTCGACCTCGCGCGTAACCTCGTCGACTGTCATCAGACGCCCGATCACCTCGCGCGCGTCCGCCGCGCATGCATCGGCGCAGGTGCCGCAACGGGCGCAGAGCTCCGTCCGGGTCTCGTACTTCCCTTCCTTTTCGACGATCGCATGCCGGGGACAGACGTCCATGCAGTCTCCGCAGGCGATGCAGCGATCGGGACGGAAAAGCAGCTCCTTTCCGCCTGAAAGGGCCTCGGGGTTATGACACCAGGCGCACTCGAGCGGACATCCTTTCAGGAAGACGGTCGTCCGGATTCCCGGACCGTCCTGGACGGAGAACCGGATGATGTTGAACACCGTGCCGGTCGGGGCTTCCCCGGGTGGATCCGCTATGGCATTGTCCATCACCTCACCTGTACCTGTCCGGCCTGAGCAGGTGAAGATCGATCGATGGGATCAGGCCGTGCACGATCTGTGTGACGAGTTTTCCCGTGATGGGTGCGAGCGAGATTCCCACCATCGCATGCCCCGTCGCCGCGATCAGGTTATCATACGTACGGAACCTCCCGATAAACGGGAGCCCATCCGGCGTACACGGACGGAGCCCGGCCCACATTTCCCCCTGTTCCAGCTCCGCGGGCTCCAGGCCTCCCAGATACGAAGGGACGGACTCGAGGAGCGCCCGCACGCGCCGGATGTTGATGGAACTGTCAAGGCCGGCGAGTTCCATCGTCCCCGAGAACCGGAGCCTGTCCCCCATCGGGGTCACGGCTACGCGCGCCTCCTCAAGAAGCATGGGGATCCGCGGACGGACGGCGGGGTTCCTCACCGTCACGCTGTATCCTTTTCCGGGCTGCATCGGAATCTGGAGGCGGAGCGACCGGACGATCAGGGGGGACCATGATCCTCCCGCCAGGACAAACTCGTCTGCGGCATACGTCCCCCCCGTCGTCGTGACCGCGTTGATGCCCGACGGACGGGTCACGAACCCCGTGACGCGCGTCGAACCGACAAACCGCACCCCCCGGGCGATCAGGTGTTCCCGCAGCCGGTCGACAAAGAGTGCGGGCGTCAGGTGGGCGTCTCCCGGATAGTAGACGCCCCCCATGGCTTTGAAATCCACGCCGGGTTCGAGCTCGCGAAGCTGTTCCCTGTCAAGCACGTTCGCCTCGATGCCGATCCTCGAAGCCTGTTCGGCCGTTTTCAACGAGCCTTCCCGTCCGTGCCCTGTCCGGAACAGCATCAACAGTCCGTTCTTCCGGAATTCAAATTCCATTCCCCCGGCCGAGGCGAGATCCTCGTACAGCGCAAGGCTGGCGACGCTCATATCCCGGAGGAGGTGCACCGCCCGTTCCGTGCGCCTGGTTGTCGATGCGCGCGCAAATTGCCAGAGCCACGTGAGCAGATCGGGATCGAGGCGCGGCTTGATATAGAAAGGGCTTTCCGGACGGAGCATCCAACGGAGCCCCAGCATGACCATCCCGGGAGCGGCAAGAGGGACGAAGTGACTCGGGACGATGAGGCCGGCATTGTGCAACGATGAGCCCTCGCCGATCATTCCACGTTCGACGATGGTCACTTCGCACCCGGAGGCCCTCAGGTAGTGCGCCGCGCACAATCCCACCGCGCCGCCGCCGATCACCAGAATGTGTTTGAACTCCGCCATCCGCCCCGACCGAAGCTAAAGTACCTGGAAACCCTTCGCGAATGGATCATCCTCGTCGTCGATGACGATGGTGTTGAACCCCGTGATCTTCGCCCATCCCTCGATGCTTGGAACGATCCCCTTCTTCTCCCCCACCATCACCGGCCGTTCGACCCTTCCTCTGAATATGCTCCCGATGATGCTTTCGTGAACGAATTCATCCCCCGTTTGGTGTGTTGCATCAATGCAGAAAAAAGTGTGTCGGGCCATCTCCTTCCGCTCCTCAGACGAGATCGAGCGCTATCCTGGCGAATTCTTCGAGGTAATCGACAAGGGCATCCGATGCCGCGCCGGCCGCCTGCTCGTCGCCTGCAGCCACCGCGTGCATCAGGCCAGAGTGAAGCTCCGCGGCCCGTTTCAGGTCACCGTTGTGCCGGTAGAAGTACCAGAACCTGCGGCAATGGGCATGCAGGGGAACGAAGGCCTGGAGGGCAAACGCGCTCCGCGACGCAGCTTCGACGATCCGGTCAAACCCGGTATCCAGACGCATAAACCCGGCCATATCGCCCCGTTCAGCCGCGACGGCCATGCCCTTCGCGATCTTCTCCAGCAGCTTGCGCTGCTCCGGCGTCGCGCGCCTGGCGGCCTTCGCCGCAACCAGCCGGTCCAGGACGCGGCGCGTTTCAAGCACGGCGAGGTGGTCAACGATATTGACGTCGCTGACCACGACTCCCCGACGCGGCAGTGTCCTGACAAGACCCTGGACCTGCAGACGCTGCAGGGCCTCGCGCAGGGGGGTCCGCCCGATCCGGACTTTCCGGCTCAGGTCCGCTTCCGAGAAGACGGTTCCCGGCTGAAGCTCGAGCGTCACGATCATCTCTTCAAGTCGCATGTACGCCTCGTCGCCGAGACTCAACCTTCCGGACGCGCGTCGCGCACCGGCGCGCGTCTGTGATTTTCGGACTGTATCGACGGGCATAGACTTGCTCCTCAGATATATCTCTAATATATCACGCACCCGCGTTCCTGTCAAGGCGATTCTCGTTGAAATTGATCGAGAAATGCGCGATTATGAAGAGTTTCACTTCCAGGAATCTCCATGCAACGCTTCTCGGCAACGTTACTCCTCGCGGTCGTTGCAGTGACGATGCTCCACGCAGAGAGCTGGCTCGGCGTCTCTGCAGGTGCGGGACCTGCATTCCCGCTCCGGGGGATCAAGAGGATGTTCGGGATCGGATACGGGGGGACAGGCTCGATGGATCTTCTGCTGAACGAAAACATCAGCGTCGTCGTTCGGGGAGGATATTTCCGCTGGGGATTCAACAGCGACAGGATCAACGCTTCGGCGGTCGCCGATGGCGCCGCCGCCGGGTTTGATGTCAGCGGCCCTTTCCAGGCGATCCCGGCGATGATCGGCGCCAGGATCACGTTCGACGGCGCACTCCTCAGACCGTACGTCGGACTTTTGGGAGGCGCCTGTTTTCTCCACTGGAGGATCGCGGGGAGCACCTCCGCCCGGGGGGCGCCGTTCCCCTCGGGCGAATTTTCCAGCACGTGGACCGAACCGGCCATGAGCATTGACGCGGGGTTGAAGCTGGTCCTTTCGCGCAGCCTGACATTCGACATCCAGGGGAGCTACACCGCATTCTCGAACGCGGACGACCGTATGGAGCCGTCGGGATTTTTCGGAGTGAAAATCACGGGACTCAACACCGCGACATTCGTCGGGGTGCAGGCAGGGTTGAGTGTGGAGTTTTGAGGGGGGCGCCCCAAAGGAGCGCCTTGCGGCGCCCCTTTGAATGGCGGCGGGTTTACTCGATTGTTTTGTTCTTGTTGGTCATGTAAAAGAGCACTCCCGCAAGAAGAATGACTGCTCCCCACCAGACTCCGGGATGGAGTTCGGCAAGGACGGTTTTCTGGACGGGGGGATTGTACAGATCGTAGATCCCCGAGGCGAAGACGATGACGCCGGTCGCGGTCAGAAAGAGTCCGACAAAATACCAGATTGGTTTCATCACGTCCTCCCTACCAGAAGTAAATGTTGAGTATCACGAGCACGATCACCGAGAGGATCGCGTAGAATTCCGGCCGCTTGACGAAGGGAATACCCTCCCGGGCGGTCTTCTCCGTCAGTCCCTTCACGAGTCCCACCAGCTCCTCTTTCGGCTTCTTCTTTGTGAAGAGGCTGATAAAGATCGTCAACGAGAAACAGACGAGCCAGGCCCACCAGGCACGCCAGAAATTCACCGCCATGTCGCTCGCCGTGTTCGAGAGCGTGAGGGTGGCGGGGTCGATCCAATGAAACTTCACGCCGAGGAACATCGCGATCGACGTCCCCATCCCCGCGAGCAGACCCCAGAACGCTCCGGCCGGCGTGATCCAGACGACGAACATGCCGAGAAGCATCGTCGCAAACAGCGGCGCGTTCACCCACGAGAATATCGCCTGCATGTAATCCATGATGCTCGGGAACCCTTTGGCCCAGTAGGCTGTGACGACGCTCAGGACCACACCCACCACCGTGGAGATCCGGCCGACCCACATGAGGTTGGCGTCGCTCGCGTTTTTGTTGATGATCGCCCTGTAGACGTCGTATGTCCATACCGTGTTGAAAGCGCTGATGTTCCCCGCCTGCCCCGCCATGAACCCCGCGAGAAGTGCCGAGACTCCGAGACCGACGAGCCCGTGCGGATAATACCGCATAATCAGGAGCGGGAGTGTGGAGTCGTAATTGACCTGCCCGCCGTCCTGGAGGAGCGCGAAGCCGCTCCCCGGAGTCTTCGCAAGTATGAGCGCGATGAGCCCGGTCAGCACCACGATGACCGGGACAGCCATTTTCGGGAACGAGGCGATGATCGGCGTCAACCGCGCCGCACGGAGATTTTTCGCCGAAAACGCCCGCTGGACCACAAGGAAGTCTGTCGTCCAGTAGCCGAACGAGAGGACGAAGCCCAACCCGAGCACTATCCCCGCCCACGTGATCGCCATTCCGTTCTGAGAGGCGTCCGCAGAGGTCGACCAGAGAGTCCCGAACGATGCCGGGATGTTCCTCAAGACCTGATCCACCCCCCCGATCTCGACAAGCCCCAGGATCGTGACAAGGAAGAGCCCGAACCAGATCAGGAAGAACTGAATGATCTCCGTGAATATTGCGGACATCAGCCCGCTGAGTGTCACATAGAACGCCACGGTCGCCGCTGAAACCCACATGCTCACATTCCAGTCCCATCCGAGGAACGTCCGGAGGACGAGCGCCATGGCATACAGGTTGATTCCCGAGACGAGGAGCGTCATCATGCCGAAAGCGATCCCGTTCAGCACCCGTGTCTTCTCATCGAACCTGAGCTTCAGGTACCCCGGTACCGAGTGGATCCTGCTGCTGTAATAGAAGGGCATCATGTAGAGCCCCAGGAAGAGCATCGCCGGAATTGCCCCCACCCAGTAAAAATGGGCGACGTACATCCCGTATTTGTAGGTGTTCCCCGTCATCCCCAGGAGTTCCAGCGCCCCGAGGTTGGCTGAAAGGAACGCAATGCCGGCCACCCATGCACTGTTCTTGCGTCCCGCCATGAAATAGTCTTCCTGGCTCTTCGTAAATCTCTTGAGGTAGTAGCCGAGCCCCAGGATAAACACGAAGTAAATCGCCAGGATCAGCCAGTCAACGACATTGAGGTTGAAAGTCGCCATGCGTAATCCTCATGGTTGTTTGTTGTGGTTGTGATCAGCGCGGACGCCGCCAGAGCATGGATGCGGGGATCGCCTGCAGTTCGAGTCCCGGACCTTTGATGTTCAGGTCCAGGCCGGCCTGCCGCCCCATTGTGACGACCGTAACGCTGAGTTTGTGCGAGCCGCTGCGAAGATGGAACAGTCCCGCAGGCACCCCCCACCCGACCGCAGCCCTGTTCTCCAGGAGAGGGGACCCGTCGATATTGAGCGTCGCGGAATCCTCCTGAGCGATTGTGAATTGATAGACTCCTTCCTCCCCGACGAGGAGGTAGGAATCCAGCAAGATAGTCACGCTTTCAGGACCGAGCGGAAGTCCCTCGAGGGACATCCGGTATGTGACACCCCGGAGCGTGTCCGACGCAAGACCGGGGGATGTCGGTCGCGCGGCGATCCTGTAGGAAACACCGTTCGCGCCGGGGTCGACGATGCTGAACACGCCCGAGGGAACGGGACTCATCCCACCGGAGGGGAGGAATGTCCTTGCCTTTATTCTGGTACTCGTGTGCAACGGGAGGGGACCCGTGAGGATGCGGGAAACCGCCGTCGGATCCTCCCCGTCAGTCGTGTAACGGACGACAGATCCCGGGACCTGGCTCACCAGCGTGATGGAGGTGTCCCGAAAAAAGACGGCGCTCCCTTCAAAACCCCCCGGCGGAGGGATACGCACATTGACCCCGCGGGCGAGGAGCCGCTCGTACTGACCCGCCATCCGGGCTGAAAAATCCCGGAAGTCCCTCTTTCCGGAGGGAGACCAGACGACCTCGCTCATGGCACAGGCGCGGGGAAACGTCATATACTCGACCTTCCGCGCGTCGGCCATGTACTCCGTCCAGACATTTCCCTGCGCCCCGAGTATGCGGCGGGCCTCCTCCTTCGTGAGCCCCGGAGGGACAGGCTCGTAGGAGTAGACACGGTCCAGGGGGAGGTAATTGCCGATGGCGACGGGTTCCCCGGTGAGCCCCTGGTAGTAGTCGAAGTAACAGTTGGAGGTCGGCGTCATGACGACATCGTGTCCTGAGGAGGCGGCCGCGTTCCCGCCATCGATCCCGCGCCATGACATCACCGTGGCGTTCGGCGCAAGTCCCCCTTCCAGTATTTCATCCCACCCGACCAGTCTCTTCCCATGTGCGTTGAGAAACTTCTCGATTCTCCTGATGAAGTAGCTCTGGAGCTCGTGCTCGCCGGCAAGCCCCTCCGCCTTTATCCGTGCCTGGCACCGTGGACAGACTTTCCAGCGCGTCTTCGGGCACTCGTCGCCCCCTATGTGTATGAACTGACCCGGGAAGAGATCCATGACTTCCGTCAGTACATCCTGGAGGATTTCAAACGTATGGTCGTTCCCGGCGCAGTAGACGTCTTCGAAGACACCCCATTTTGTCTGGACTTCAAGAGGGTCCCCCGTGCAGGAGAGTTCGGGATACGCGGCAATCGCCGCAGTCGAATGCCCCGGCATCTCGATTTCAGGGACGATCGTCACGAACCTCTGGCGTGCGTAGGCCACCACCTCGCGCACTTCGTCCTGCGTGTAGAACCCACCGTGGGGTTGCCCGTCCCCCATCGTTTCTTTTCGCCAGGCGCCGACGGAGGTCAGCTTCGGGTATTTCTTTATCTCTATCCGCCACCCCTGGTCTTCGGTCAGGTGCCAGTGAAACACGTTGAACTTGTAGCGCGAGATCAGATCGATATACTCCTTGACGAATTTTTTCCCGAAAAAATGCCTTCCGACGTCCAGGTGCATCCCCCGCCAGGGGAACCTCGGGGCGTCCTGTATCCTCACACACGGGACCTCCCACGCCAGGCCGTGAACAGGGACACCGTATTCGAATTCCGGCGGGAGGAGCTGGAAGAGAGTCTGGAGCGCATGGAACGCGCCGGCAGCTCCCTCCGCAGCAATCCGGATGCCGTTTTGAGCGACGGCCAATTCATACCCCTCTCCTCCCGCGGTGGTCCCCCCGCGTGCAAGCGTTAGATATATCTTCCTCAGGGGCTTGTCGGAGGTCGCCGCAGTGTCCAGCGGGAGCGGGTACCCTGTCGACTCCCGGAGCCGGGACGCCAGAAACTCCCCGACATCCTTCAGCACCGCGGCATTGCCGTCGACGGCGATGGATGTGCTCCCGTCGATCACGAAATTCCCCTGGCGCTGTTCGACACTCACCGGATTCGGCACGAGGGAAAGAACGTTTCGTGTCTCCCCGGCGGAGGCCGGCACGGAGGAGATCAGGAGAAACGACAGAAGGAAAAGGGGAAACCGGAGGGACGGAACTCCGAAGAGGCCGAGGTAGTCCTGGTGTTCGCCGAACAGGCAGACGCGTCCCGGGGTGGAGACGGAAATGACGGCAGAGGTTGTCTGCATGGGCAGATCAGAGACGGAAAAGGGGGGCGCGGGCGGACAACGGTCCGGAGGATCCCCCGTGAAGAGGACAGGATTTGGCGCAGCATAATGTATGACGGATCTGCGACAATTGCCAGCCGTTCAGACCGGAACGATTTCGGAGGGGAGCGATTTGAAAGTCTGGACCACGCGGACCGCGGTGAACCCCTCGCGGAGGAGTGCCCCGGCGGTCGCCCGCTCCGCCAGCTCGTTCGTGTTGCATTGCTGGCTGATATGTGCGAGGACGACCGCGCCGGGGGGCCGGGCGCTGGAACGGACCACCTCGCTGACGAATCCGGCACACTGGTCGTTGGAGAGATGCCCGATCTCCTTGATCCGCTTTTTCAGCCAGGCGGGGCGCCCCGATCCTTCAAGCATCGCGAGGTCATGGTTTGACTCGATCACCACGGCATGCGCATCCCTGAAATGCTCAACGAGTCCCTCCCCGGCAAAGCCCAGGTCCGTGGCGATGGCCACCTTGCAGCGCCCTGGGACAGATCGGTCGATGATCCCGAAGCCGAAGCATCCCCCGGGAGAATCGTGCGGCACGCCGAATGACTCGATTCCGAACGTTCCGGCTTCCCCCCCGGCACTCTCGAGTTCCAAGAGGAGACCCAGTCTCGCCGCTCGCTGGAGAGAAGGGTATGCACGGCGGAGAACATTCGTGAGCTCCCGCCGGACGATGACGGGAACCCGATTCTGCACCAACAGGTCGATGGAACTATCGTTGACGTGGTCGCTGTGGGCGTGCGTGATGAGGAGCCCCGCAAGGGGGGGGATGTCGAGATCGGGCGACTCGAGACACGAACTGATGTACCTGCGGCTGAACCCGCAGTCCACCATCACCGTATTCTGTGCGTTCCAGACCAGCGTGCAGTTCCCCGCGCTCGAGCTCCCGAGTACCCGGAGGTGCATGGCGTCAGCGGAGCGACGTGGTGACTTCCGGTGAGAGCCCGGCAGCCAACCCCACAACTAACCCCACAACTAAGCACAGAGTGCATGTCACAGAGAATATCCGTCGGAACATGGTGCCTCTCTTAAAATGGGAAAGCGCGGAAGTGGACAGGGGGGTTCGCGCGCTGCAGAGTATACCAAAAGTTGACTAAGAGTTCAACATTGATGAGATTTCGTTAGAAGAGGTTCGCCCGGTACGCCAGGGACGCTGCATGGCGGGAATCTCGGGTGCCAGGGACACGACGAGCCGGAAGGATCACACGTGACGAAAATCTTACTTGCGGCATTCCTGACCCTCCTGACGTTCGGTTTCTCGGCGGCACAGCCGGCGAAGTCGCGGCTGCCGCTCGCGGCCGCCGAATGGCTTATCAAGCGGACGATAAAAGAGAGAGCATCGTCATTCAAGCTCGAGCTGATCCCAAGGGATGACGGGAAAGACGTTTTCGAACTCGCAGCGACAGGCGGGACCGTGACCATCGGGGGATCGGGGGCGCTCGCACTCAGCAGGGGCTTTTATCATTACCTCCGGTACGCCTGCAACTCCCAGATCACGTGGAGCGGGGCACATCTTGCCCTCCCGGGGCGGCTTCCCGACTTTCCCAAGACACGCGTTGTCTCACCGTATCTCTACCGCCAGTACTTCAACGTCTGCACATTCGGCTATTCGACCGTCTGGTGGGACTGGAAGCGCTGGGAGCGGGAGATAGACTGGATGGCGCTCCACGGGATCTCGATGCCTCTCGCATTGACCGGGGAGGAGGTCGTATGGAGAAAGGTGTGGCAGTCGATGGGGATCTCCGGCTCGGATCTCGACGCCTACTTCACGGGCCCCGCATTTCTCCCCTGGCACCGGATGGGGAATGTCAACAAACATGGAGGCCCTATCCCCCGTGGATGGATCGAGGGGCAGGCATCACTGCAGAAGAAGATTCTCGCCAGGATGCGGGCGCTCGGCATGACCCCGGTCGTCCCGGCATTTTCGGGGTTCGTGCCCGGGCCACTCAAACGGCTCCACCCGGAGGCGCGCGTGCACGACATCGGCGCCTGGGGAGGTTTTCCGAAAGAGTACGGGACGCACATGCTCTCCCCCGCCTCCCCCCTTTTCCGGGAAATCGGGAAACAGTTCATCACCGAGTACCGGAAAACGTTCGGGACGGACCATTACTACCTCGCGGACAGCTTCAACGACCCCGAGGTACCTGTCTCCGATACTGCCCGATATCGCGAGCTCGCACAACTCGGAGAGGCAGTGTATTCGTCGATCACATCAGGTGACCCGGAAGGGACGTGGGTGATGCAGGGGGGGCTTTTCCACAGCGACAGGGGGTTCTGGGACAAAGCCTCGGCGCGGGCTCTCCTCAGCAGGGTGCCGAACGACAGGATGATCATACTTGACCTGGACAACGAGCTTTTTCACGGGTGGAAGGAGCAGGAAGGCTTTTACGGTAAACAGTGGATTTACAGCCTCATACACAATTTCGGCGGCAACACGCCGCTCACAGGGAACCTCGACTTCACCGCGAGTGATCCGGTCGCAGCGCTCCGGAGTCCGGACCGCGGGAGACTTGCGGGGATGGGGCTCGCACCGGAAGGGATAGAAAACAACGACGTCCTCTACGAGCTCACCACCGACATGAGCTGGTCGGACGAACCTATCCCCGTCGACCGATGGCTCGAGGGGTATGCCAGGTCCAGGTACGGGAGCCTCCCGGAGGGGATCCGGAAGGCATGGGCCCTCCTTGCCACTTCGGCGTACTCCCGGGGAGCGACAAGCATCCGGCACGGATTCCAGATGCGGCCGAGACGGACCGTGCAGGGGAACGTCGATGTATCGCCTGCCTTCGGAGACGCCGTCCGCCTGTTCCTTTCCTGCAGCGATTCACTCAGGGGAAGTGCGCTCTACACCGGCGACGCGATCGAGCTGGCTGCCCAGTTTCTCGGCGGGGCGGTCGATGACCGTTTGCGGAATGCCATACGCGCCCACGACGCAGGAATGCCCGGTCTGCGGGACACGCTGGCGGGGGAAGCCTTCAGGCTCATGAACGGGATCGATGCATTGCTCAACTGCCGGAAGGACAGACGCCTTGAGGGGTGGATCGCGGACGCACGCGGGTGGGGAGTGACCGGGGCGGACTCCGCACTGTACGAAGAAAATGCACGGCTCCAGGTCACCGTCTGGGGCGGACCGTTGCTGTTCGACTATGCGTCGAAGATGTGGAGCGGACTCGTCAGGGATTTCTACGCCGGACGCTGGAAGAGATTTTTCGAGCTCCTCCGTTCCACCCCGCGGGGAGCCGCGGTGCAATCCGAAGAACTTGTTGCATGGGAGGAAGCGTGGACGAAACAGAGGACACTCTCCCCCCCCACAACGATCGATGACCCGCTGCGTGCCGCCCGGGAAATGATCGAAACGGCTTCCCGCGCTGACCCGCGGCGGTGAAAATCGAAGGAGAACCGCCCGGGCCCGAGCGGTGACGGCGATACCTATTTTGCTTCGAGCGAAATCTCTTCCTTTTCGTCGTACATCGTCCCGAAAACGTAATCCCAGATGGGGGTGCTGACGCCGAACCCCCGCCCGTTGTCGAGGTAATGGTGACGGACGTGGTGGTGCTTCAGCCAGAGGCCCAGCTTCCCCTTCATCGGCGCATGATGCGTCGCATAGTGGATCTCATCATAGCAGATGTAGCCGAAAATGAACCCGGCGAATGTCGCGGCAACGTAGGGACCGGGGAGCACGAGCGCGAACAGGCCGAGAAAAAGAGATGCCAGCGGGATGCTGACCACGGGGGGCATCACCAGGCGTTTCGAATCCTGCGGGTAGTCGTGATGCACGCCGTGCATCAGGAAGTGAAGGCGCTTTCCCCACATTGTGGTCGGCTCATAATGGAACACGAACCTGTGGAGGAGGTACTCGGTCAGAGTCCACACAAACAGCCCCGCCAGGAATTCCATGACGATCCCGGTCGCGGAAAGAACACCGGCTGTCACAGAGATAAAGAAGCAATAAACTACCACCGGCAGGTAGACAATTATGGGAACGCTCCAGTGGACATGCGTGAAGAGTTCGAGGAAACTGCTCTGGAACAGGCGCGCAGATTCGTCCTTATTTGAGACGTAGAGTTTGGCCATATATCACCCCGGTCAGATGGTACAACTGCAAGTTCAGACAATATATGAAAAATGTGTCAATTCTTCAAATTCTGGAACGAAAAACCGGGACGGGAGGTTCCCGCAGGGGCGTCAATCGTGCAAGAGCCGGGGAGGTTCACTACAGAGGCGCGTTCAAGTGGGTCTCAGCGGGACCCGACCTTTAGAGAACGGATGATCTCTTCAAGGAGGGTCAGGTCGGGTGTAAATTTCTTCACCGGGAGCTTATTGAGCATCTCGGTCGTCTGCTTCAGGTAGTCATCGTACCCCGCCCGGAACGCCGCCCCGTTGTCGACCCGCCCGGACCCAGGAAGCCCCTGGGCGGCCACGGGGAAAACTGCGCAAACGTACCATAAATTGTCGTCGGTCAATCCCTGGAACGTGTACACGAGGAACCTGTTGTTGATCGGGCTCTGCTCCTGATCATACTGTGTCAGGAACAGCACACCCCGCCCGTCTCTGAACCGGATGAGCCTCTTCCTTCCGACAAACAGCTGCCGTTCGTCGGCCCAGGGGAGAAAGGGGATGGATTCCGTCACCGAAGCGGCCCGACGTCCCAGCAATTTGTCGAGATCGTCGACCGCCTGTCGCATGGTCGGATACTCCTCGTCGAACCTGGGGTCCGAGGGATCGGATGTCGGGAAGATGGAGATCTGCGGAAGCGCGTACATGGAGGAGGGTTCGCGGTGAAGACGACCGGCGTATGAATCCCGGAGCGTGATCACAATATGTTGCGGGGCGACTTCGTCCGGCTTGTCGCTCTTGTCCTCGAGCGGCAGTGCGGGAACCGTTTCCGCCAGGTACTCCTTCGACAGCGCGGCGTCGAACTCCAGCGTCACCCCCTTGTACGTGACAGAGTGCTTGTGGTTCTTCCCTTGCGCGGCCGCGCCGGAAGAGATAACCGGGGCGGCCACGAGCACCGCGATCACCAGCGTGCCGAGAGCCGTGCGGCACCCGGGGACGTATCGTCGTTTCATCTGGGAGATCCCATGCACTAATGGTAGTGCCCCTGCGGTTCAGAATCAACTCCTGGAGGTGACCTCCGCCGGCGGACATTTCACCGGAGGAACAGAATCGCCACCCCCACCACGGCGAGGAATGCACCGCCGATCGCCTTCCAGGTGAGCTGTTCTCTGTAGAATATCCGGACGAGGGGGAGCATCATTATCGGCACCGTCGCCATGATTGCCGCCGCAACACCGACATCCGTATGGGCCACTGCGATAAGGCTGAACGAGATTCCCAGGAACGGCCCGAGGACGGCACCCAGGGCCGTCAGCCAGAGGGCGCGCCGGTCGGTCCGGAGTGCACGAAAGGAGTCAGACGACCTTGACTCCGCAACGCCGAGAGGAATCATTATAATGAGGGAGGCGAGAATCCGGACCATAGTGGCCACGAACCCGTTGATCTCCCCTTCGATGAATGCCATTTTCGCAAATATGAGGCCGACCCCCTGCCCGATTGCCGCCAGGGCACCGAATGTCACCCCCCGCCATGCGAATGGGACCGCAGGCCCTGCGTTCCTCCCGATTACCACCACCGCCACGCCGGCCAGCGTCACGACTATGCCGACGATCCCCCAAAGGGAGAGTGTCTCGTGAAGCAGAAGCCAGGCGAGCAGTGCCGCCACCGCGGGAGATGTGGACATGATGAGCATGGTAACGCGCGGTCCGAGTTCCCCAAAGGCCTTGAAGAGGAAGGAATCGCCGAAGGCAAGCCCAATCACACCGCTGAGCGCGAGCAGACCCACCTGACCGGGCGAGAGGCGGACCTCGAATCCCATGATCGGGATCAGGAGCGCCAGGTAGAGCGCTGCAAGGATAAGCCTCCCCACGTTGACGGGGATCGCCCCCGCACGGACGGTCGCCGCGGAAAGGACAATCGCGCTTAAGGACCAGAGCCCCGCCGTGAGGAGCGCGCTCAATTCACCCGGGTATGGCATCGGTGCCCCTTTCCGGTACGCTGGAGGAAAGGAGACAATCTACATATAACTCCCGCAAGTGCAAGGGGAACGTGTTTTCGATGGGTCGATGTCTTCTCGCTTCGCTCCACGCTTCCTTTCTACGGTCGGTCGCCCTTCCGCAGTTGCGCTTCGCTTCGATCGCTATGGTCGGCTTTTGGGAGGACCTTCACCTCCAAGGTGTACATCGTGCTGGGCATACTGAAAATCCACATCCCGCCTTCAGCGGGATGTGGATTGGAGAGGACACAATCGCAGTCGCCTAAGGAGTTACTTCGAGCTTAATTCCGGCAACAACTCGATGATCTCTTCGTCGATTCTGCCGACATTCTGGCCGAGATCGTCCAGATAGCGCGCATATGCGCCTGGACCTGCGATTTCATCAAATGTGTCGGCCAGCGCCTTCCCCATCGGCTGCTCGAGGTCGACAAACCCCTTCTGAAGCCGCACGGCAATCACCCAATGGGGCTCTCCCGAGAAAAAGCTCGACCAGACCGTGACTTTCGATCCCAGCTTCTCCCACACCTTTTTCCATATCCCGAACGTCTCCATAAGCCTGACTCCCCGCCCCGGTTTCGGATAGTAAGACCTGAGAAGCGCCTTCTTGAACGTGTTCGATACGGAATCGGTGCTGAATTCCCTCCGGAGGAGGAGGTACTCCTGGGGGGTTGATTTCTCGACAAGCGGCATTATGTTGGTTTCATAGTCACGCTGGTGCTCGTCGCTGATGTCCTTCCGACCTTCCAATGTGGTCCAGGAACTCGGGCCTTCATTCAGCTGGTAGGAGCCTTCATCGGATCCTGAAAGGACGCTGAACACGCGCCATTTCCAATTCCCCGTGTGGTATTTCGCCGCATGTTCGGCAATGGCCTTTTTCAACGCCGAGTCCTTCCCCGGCTTGGGGGAGACCCGGTAGGTGCTGAGTGTCGATTTATCCTGCGCATTGAGCACCATACAGGAAAGAAGCCCGGCCAGGGCGAGTAGACCAAGAAAACGTTTCATAGAACGCTCCTATTGGTGAGTGTGTTGGTGAGTTGAGTGAGATTTTGAATTCCAACAAACGAGGCCTGAAACCTCAGGGAGGGAATTGTCGGGCGAGAAGGGAAATGCGTATGACTGTGACGGCAGAGTCTGGGAGCAGAAAGACCGTGGGGGGAGAACAAGGTGGAGATCGAGCGGTCAGAACAGGGGGATCCAGGGTACACCGATCTCCTATTGCCTCTGAGATTCCCCGTTACTGCACGAAGGGAGAATCCGTCAAGAGGCGAAGATAAAGAACAGGGGTAAATACTGGAACAATTTACAGTATTTTCTGTGAAAAATCAAGCACAATTCTTCACAGCCGGGTGGAGGGAGTTACGGTCGCGAGAAAATTGCGATACAGCCTGTTTGTCCGGTTTCAGCTTCAATAGAACACATCATCGATCATGATTCCCGGGCGATGAGAGTGAGTACCATGGCACGCGTTTTTTCCTCCAGGACGCGTGAAGCATTTTTCATTGGTGCCCCCGGGGGGCCCGACCCATCCTCGAGAGCCGCAAGCGCTATGAAACCTTCCCCTCCCACATACTCCCCTTCGGCGCCTTCGACGCTGCCGGCAACAGCCGCCACGGGGATGTGACGGGCCCGGGCACGGCGGAGGATCCCGGAAAGCGCTTTCCCGGAGCGGGTCTGCGCATCGATCCTCCCTTCTCCCGTCAGGACAAGATCACTTGAGGCCAGCGCCTCATCAAACCCCGTCACATCGAGAACGACATCGATACCGGAGGAGAGACGGGCATTGCAGAATGCGATCAACCCGGCCCCCAGGCCTCCGGCCGCTCCGCTCCCGGGGATGGTTTCAACATCCAGCCCGAGATCCGTGCGGAGAACCTCCGCATACCGGTGGAGAGCACTGTCGAGCGCCGCGACCGCGGCCGGGTCTCCCCCCTTCTGCGGGCCGAATATCCGGGAGGCACCATCGGAGCCCGTGAGAGGGTTCGTCACATCGCAGGCCACGGTCACCGTCGTGTGCGCGAGGCGCGGGTCGAGTCCCTTAATGTCAATCCGCGCGAGACCGGCGAGCGCGGCTCCCCCGGGAGGTAATGCGGCTCCCGATGAATCAAGGAACCTCACGCCGAGCGCCGCCCCCATCCCGGTTCCCCCGTCGTTCGTCCCGCTCCCGCCTATCCCGATGAGTATGGAATCGACATTCCTCTCAAGCGCGTTCCGGATGAGCTCGCCGACACCGAATGTCGTCGTCACGCGCGGGTCACGCTTCCCGGGAGGGACGAGCATCAGCCCCGCCGCCGATGCCATCTCGATCACCGCCGTTGTCCCTTTCCCCACCAGCGCCCAGCGGGCCCGGACTTTTTGACCCGGAAGGGGTCCCCGGACTTCAGTCCGGAGCGGCGTCCCTCCCATAAAAGGGATGAGCGCATCGATGAACCCTTCGCCGCCATCTGAGACGGGACGCAGTGTCACGGAGGCACGGGGGAGGGCGCGACGGACGCCTCTCCCCATTGCCATTGCCGCCTCGGCGGCGCTCAGCGTCCCCTTGAACGAATCAGGGGCGACCAGTATGCGGCCCCGGTCCAGCCTCACGCTACGTCCCCTCGGCATGGTGTCCTGCCGATGAACCAGGCCTTGTGCCCGTGCACCGCCGGAACTAACGGGACCCTGTCGCAGGGCTCGAAGCTGAGTGCACGAAGAAAACGATTGGACATGAGGTGTACCTACACGCGTTTCACGATGACGCCGGGGAGGAGGGACATGATATCGTCACGCGAGGATTGCGCGACGTTCCGGACACGGGCATTGGCCGCACCAGCCGCAGCGCCGAACCCCAGGCAGTCGGCAAACGGCCAGGACTGCCTGAGCCCGAACAGTACTCCTGCGATCATGCTGTCTCCCGATCCGGTCGGGTTGACACTCACCACGCGCGGGGGAGTCACAATCCACGCTCCCCCGGCGTCGGCTGCCGCGAAAGGACGCCCCCCGTCGGTGATAAGTGAGTACCGGACACCCCTCGCAACCAGCCGTCGTGCGGCGGCGATCAAATCGGACTCTCCCGAAAGCCGCGTGCCGAATGTCTGCTCGAATTCCTCCCTGTTCGGCTTCATGAAATCGGGAATGGACTCCACGCCCCGCGCGAGCGCGCTGCCGTACGAGTCGAGAACCACGGGGATCCCGCGCGAACGGCAATCGGCGACGATGCTCCGAAAAACATCGTCGGCGGCCGGCGAAGGGGAGCTCCCGCTGCAGACGACCCAGTCGCTTTTTCCGGCAAGTGCGCGGCACTCCTCCAGAAGCCGCCCCGCTTCGGCCAGGGTCACCGGATGAGACGGCTCGAACACCGAGGTCATCGTCCCCTCCGGCTCCAGGTACGTGACCCCCTCCCGTGTCATTCCTTCGATCCGGACGAACCTGTGAGAGATCCCTTCAGCGTCCAGCAGCCTCTCCAGGAGGGAGCCGATTTCCCCGCCGATGAAACCGGTTGCGACGGTCTCCTCACCGAGCACGCGGAGCTGCCGGGAGACGTTCACCCCTTTTCCCCCGACGACCATCGACACACCGGAGGCACGGCTCACGGCCCCGCGCCGCAGTGCGTCCACGCTGACCGTCTTGTCGAGCATAGGGTTGAGCGTGACGGTGGTGATCATCGCAGAAGCTTCTGCGCGGACTGCACGCTCTCCTCCTCGTGGACGATCGCGCAGATCGCGTTAATAAGGCGTTCCATTTTCGGGTGCTGCCAGACATTCCGCCCGAATATGATCCCCGCAGCGCCCGCGCGCATGCAGTCATGGGCGAGTTGAAGAAGTGCCGCGTCCGTGTTGCCATGGGGGCCGCTCAATTTCGGCCCCCCCGCAACGATCACCGGCGCGCCGCACGTCTCCACGACGGAGCGAAACCCGGGGATATCCCCCGTGTAGCGCGTCTTGATGAATTCCGCCCCCGTTTCGACCGCGATGCGCGAGACGTTCCGCGTCTCTTCGACCATGTCCGCGTTTCGCTTCGGGCGAGGGAAGAGATTCGTGCCGAAGTGGTTGTTCAGGTAGCCGGGAGCGAGCACCTCGGCGATCAACGGGATCCCCCAGAGATCCGCATCAGCGGCAGTGCGGCCGAGGCGTTGCAGGGAGGAGGGCTCCTCCGGAATCCCGATGAACGTGAAGACGATCACCGCGTCGGCGCCGAGCCTCAGGGCATCCTCCGGCGTCAGGATCGAATGATAGTCAGTCGGGGCGGTGGCGTACGCAGTGTGACCGCCGTCGATCCTGAGAACGACGCCGAGCTGCCCGAGCACCGGGGCGATGATCCTGAGGACACCCGGGGTCACCAGGACGGCGTCGGCATTCGATCGCGCGATCCGCTCGGTGAGGCGGACGGGATCCTCCAGTCCCGGCACAACGCCGGAGTAGGAGCCGTGATCATACGGGATGATGACAGCACGGGGGTGCTTCCAAATCCTCCGCAAACGTATCGAACGACCTGGGTGGACCGTCATGGTCTTCATTTTCCTGATCCGTGAATGAGGTTAGTGGTTTCCCGGCATCGCCACTTCGAGATACCGACACGGCTGTCCGGCCCTCCGTCCGGCTGGAGGCCGTGCGTGTTCGGGGAGCGCCTGCATCCTACGGCTCGAAAACCCGTTCATCGACACGGAAGCGCCTGATCGCGGCTTCCGCCGGTTCGTAGCAATTGCCGGTCCCGACAGGTATTTTTATCATCCCCTCGCGGACGGTGATGAGCGGTTCGATGATATCATCGATGAACCACCTGGCCGATGACTCAACGTCCGTGGGAAACGCGAAATTCGGCAGCGTCGCCAGGTGGAGGGTCTGCGCCCCGCCGATCCCCAGTTCCGGCATCGTCCCCGCCCAGACGGGCATTCCCACCGAAGCGCACAGGTCATGCACGGCGATCGCGTTTGCGAGCCCGCCGACACGCTGTATCTTGATGTTCACCAGACGGCAACTGTTCATCCGTATCGCACGCCGCACAGCCGCGAGATCCCCCGCCCCCTCGTCCAGGCAGACCGGTGTCCTGATTTTCCCCTGCAGCTCTGCATGTCCCCTGAGATCGTCGCCGGGGAGGGGCTGCTCGATCATCATGAGCCCGAACGCGTCGAGCGACCGGAGGTGCGGAATGTCCTCGCGGGCGTATGCGCCGTTCGCATCGACCATGAGCGGGATGTCTCCGAACCGCTGCCGTATTTCGCCGAGAGGACCGACATCCCAGCCGGGCTGAATCTTGATCTTGACCCTTTTGTAGCCTTCGGCGAGGTACTTCTCGATTGTCGCAATCAGCGCCGGGATCCCATTCGTGATACCGACCTCCAGGCCCGATTCCACGGGCACATTGTACCCGCCGATAAGTTGGTAGAGGGGCTTCCCTGCCGACCTGGCCTCAAGATCCCAGAACGCCGTCTCGAGTCCCGCCCGCGCAAACGAGCTCCCGCCGGTCCGGCGCAGCAGACGGTTGATTGACGCGACGGAGTCCGCCTTTGCTGCGAACGCCGCGGGAATAATCCTGTCCGAAAGGAATTTCCAGACGGAAGCGGGGGTGTCGTCGGAATAATACGAGCCGGCCATCGGAGACGCCTCCCCCATCCCGGCGAGCCCACCGGCATCGACGCGCACGAGGATCCCGTCCTTATCGCTCACCTCACCGTTGCTGATCCGGAACGGCTCGATGAGAGGTATCCGGACGTGTGTCAGTGTGATCCGCTCGACCTTCATCGCCCGCGCACCGGGTTCCGGAGCTCGCCGACCCCCTTTCTCCGGCGGACCATCACGGACCTCTCCCTGATTCCCCATCATTTCTTATCCCCGCGAACCTGCGCGGGGAGGCTCTTGAACATGGTCATCCCGTCCCGACTCCGGAATTCGTGCCCTCCGACTGCAGCGGGGACGAACAGCTGCATGCCACGCCGAAGCGGGGTCCGGCCCCCCTGGTGCACCATCACACCTTCCCCGCGAAGCACGATAAGGAGAAAGTAGCGCCCCTCCGTGTCGCCGGTCAGGCTCCCCCGGACATCGAGGCTCCGCCCCGCGAAGCACTCCGTCGTGTCGTACCCGAGAAGCTCTGATTCCGCGCTCTCCCCTTCGCTGCGGATGACGCGGGGACGGATGAGCAGTTCCCGCCGGACATCCTCCATGGAGTAGACGCGATGGTCGATAACCGAGAGGACGAGAGACTGCTCGAGCCCGAGGAACGATTCCCCGGGACTGAAATGGTAGTTGGGCGCTGACCGTTCGAGCATGATCGAGAAGTCCGTCGGTTCCTGGAGTTCCACCATGAACACCCCCCCGCCGATTGCGTGCGGCAGGCCTGCCCTGACGTAGACGACATCCCCCGCCTTCACGGGGACCCGGTGCATGACGTCGATCATCGACGGGACATCCTGTGCATCCAGCATCGCACGGTAGCGCGCGCGGCTTACCTCTTCCCTGAAGGCTATGAGGACGCAGGGGTCGTCCACATCCGGGCGCGTGTCAAGCACGAACCACGCCTCCGTTTTGCCGAAGCAGCTCCCCAGATGCTCCCCAGCGAATGCCTTCGAAGGGTGTGCGTGGATCATGAGCCGTACAGCGGCATCGAGTATCTTGACGAGCAGCGCCGCATTGGTCCCGTACTCCCGGACATGGGATGGACCGAGCATCTCTTCGGGATGCGTCTCAATCACCTTTTTGAGGGTGACGGGATCACCGGGACCGCAGGCGACAAGCGCGAGACCTTCCCCCGGTGTGTAATGTGACCCCGGGTTCCTCGCCTGGACAGTGGAGCCCACCCAGTCTTCCGGGAATTCCGAATCCTTCCCCTCCGCTTCCCCGTGCAGGAGTCCGATCATCGCCCCTCCCCGGTATATTCGCCAGACCCGGTTGGAGGCGAGGGGAATCGGGGAGCGGACAATATCTGCGAGCGGGATCATGCGGGATTCTCAGCGCCGGAAGCAGACGGTGACAATTCCGATTTCCAGTTTGCCTGCTTGATGAACATCCTGTCGAACGACTTCCGGAGCAATGGGAGCGTCGCGGGGAGATGCGGGTCGGGGCAGCCCGAGGGGGACACGACATGGTATGTCGGTCTCATGATCTGTGGTATTCCTTTATCGGCCGGATCGCCGTTGAAGCACCCACGGCGGAGAGGCTCGATGCCGCCACGGCATTCCCGAGCGCGGCTGCGGCAAACGGGTCCGCACCCGTGATAAGCCCGGCGACGAATCCCGCGACGAACGCATCTCCCGCCCCGGTGGCGTCCACGACACGCCGGACCTTCCGCGCGGGTAACCGCTTCGCCTTCCCGCGCCATGAGAGATAGCAGCCCTCTGCGCCGAGCTTGACGCCGAGGACCCCGGAGCCGCCGGCATCCGCGAGCGCCGCAACGATCCGCTCAGGGGCGGTTTCCCCGGTAATGACGGAAGCCTCATCGTAACTCGGAACAAAGTAGTCCACGTGCGGGAGGAAGGAACGGAGCGTCCTGTCATCGCGCCGGGGAGCGCCCGCGGTGTCGAGGAGCACCGGGATGCCGGTCTTCTGGTGGATCGCCCGGAACAGCCTTCCGAGGTGCCTGTCGCATTCCGGCAGAAGTCCGTAGTACCCGAAAACCAGTATCCTCCCGCGACGGATAACGTCGATGTGTGCAAGCAGGTCTTCGACGCGGAAGTTTGCCATGCACCCGCGCGCGTGGAAGAACGTCCTCTCTCCCTTCCTGTCCACCCCCACGATCGTCGATGACGTCTGTCTGGTGTCGTCGAGCACCAGGCCTGCCGAGGCGATGCCGTGCATCTCAAGCTGGCTCCTGAGGAAACCGCCGAACGTGTCATTCCCCACCCGGGTCACGGCCCCGACCCGGAAACCGAGCTTCGACAGGTCGATCCCCACGTTCGGGACGTTACCGCCCGTCGTCATCGTGATCGAGTTGATCGACTGCAACCCGCCGGGTTTCGGCGACCTTCGCAGGTCGAGGGGACGGCCGATAACGTCCACGACGGAAAGGCCGGCTACTACGGCGTCGAGGTCACGCACTGATGAGGGGGAAGGGAGGGTCATACTATTCCATAGTTGTCAGGTTCCTGAAGTCGGGATCGGGTTTTGTTTCCCGTATGTGACCGAGAGCTTCTGATTTCCCGGAGGAGATCACGCGGCAACCTCCACATACCCGATCGCGTGCGAGATGACGGCGGCCTCTTTCTTCAGGACCGTGACGATCCGCGCGATCGCCTCCACCTTCTTCGTCCGTGCGGACTGGATGCCCGTCATCAGCGCAGCCACAACATTCGCGTTGTGATCGTAAATCGGGACCGAGATGGCGCAGAGATCCGGTTTGTATTCGGCGTCGGCGACCGAGTAGCCGTCCCGAACGATCTCCCTGAGCCGCTTCTTCAGCCTGACTTCGCTCGTGATCGTCTTCGGGGTGTATCTCTTCAGCCCGCTTTGCCCGACGATGCGGTCAAGTGTTTGCATCGGGAGGCCGGCGATGAGCACCTGCCCCGAGGCGGTGGCATGCACAGGGGAGCGGGCCCCCAGGCGGGCGACAATCGACCACGTCTCGGGATTGTCGGCACGATCGATGATGATGACCTCGTGACCGTCCAGGATCGCGAGGTAGTAGCTCTCACGGGTTTCGTGAGCCATCCGTATGAGGTGGGGATGCACGATCGTTTTGAGATCGATCTTTTCGAGTGCCGCGTTCCCCCAGTCGAGGAGTTTCATGCCGAGCCGGAAGATCTTCCTGTCGTGGTCCTGCAGCACGATCGAGTGCTGCTCGAGGGCGGCGAGAATGCGGAACAGCGAGCTTTTCGGAATGCCGGTCTGGCGGCAGACATCCGCCAGCGAGAAACCGCTATGCGAGGCTGCGAGGAGTTCGATCACCCGCACCGCACGGTGGATAGCGGGAACGGAGTATTCCCTGACCATAGGTGCCTTGGTATGACTAATAAAACACTGTTCTATTAGTGATTGATCAGTATACAAAAAAAGGCCCCCCCGCACAAGTCTCCGGAGCGATGAGCGCGTTGCATCAATCGCAGAAAAATGTTTCCCGGACAGACACCTAAACCGGTCCAATTCGTATATTGGACAATGGGTCAGGGAGGGAAAAGTGGATCACAGGAAGCATTCCGCGGAACAGATCGGGGAGTGATCATACGACAATGGCTCTCGCAGGTTCACTCCTTTTCTGGGCTTTCATGCTTGTCACATCCGTTCTATTATTTCCCATCGCCCTGCTCATACGAGTCGTGACGTTCCCCTTCGACAGGCGGCTCGCATTCCTCCACACGTTCTCCTGCTTTTGGGCCTCACTCTACACGTGGTGTAATCCTCTCTGGAGCGTCCGGATCGGCGGGAAGGAGCATATCGACCGGCATGCCGCATACGTCATGGTGTGCAACCACCAATCGCTCGTCGACATACTTGTGCTGTTCCGGCTTTTTGTACACTTCAAATGGGTCTCCAAGTCCGAGAATTTCCGGATCCCGTTCGTCGGCTGGAACATGACGCTCAACCGTTACATAAGGATTGACCGGGGGAGGATCAGGGGAAACCTGAGCATGATGCGCCGGGCGGAAACGGCTCTCGAGGCGGGGAGTTCTGTCATGATATTCCCTGAAGGGACCCGCTCCGCCGGCGGAGCGCTGGGGGAATTCAAGCTGGGAGCGTTCGAGCTCGCGATCAGATCCGGCCGTCCGATACTTCCGATCGTCGTCCACGGCACCGCCGCGGCACTCCCCAGGCGGGGATTCATCCTGCGCGGCAAGCACGCAATCCGCATTCGTGTCCTCGAACCGATCTCCCCACCCTGGGCCCCCGGCGCCGATGCGGAGACGCTCAGGACACTGGCGCACGGGAGGATCGCCGGAGAGCTTGACCGGGAGCCCGGCTGAGGACTCCGGCGAACGAGTTGACTGTTCTTCCGTATTTACTCACATTCACGACGACCATACCTGTGAGGAGAACCATGCAACCCATCTATCTTATCGCCAACGGCGACCTCCGCCTTTCCGCCAACCGGAACTGCGAAGCGGCACAATCCGCCATGGAGCAGCGACTCGCCCGCGCTATCGAAGGGCTCGGCGGTTCCGTCAAGAGGGCGCATCCGTTCGACCCGGCAAAGCAGCACGGGTTTATCGACAGCCAGCACTACGGGATGGAGGTGTTTCGCGGGGTCCCTCCCCGCGCTCCGCTCATAGTCGCCGAAGCCGTCTGGCAATACAGCCATCACGTCCTTGCCGGGCTCATCACACACCGGGGTCCGATCCTGACGGTTGCGAACTGGAGCGGCACGTGGCCGGGACTCGTCGGGATGTTGAATCTCAACGGGTGCCTGACAAAGGCGGGGGTCCGGTACAGCACACTCTGGAGCGAGGACTTCACGGATGCATTTGCGACCGGCGGGTTGAAGAAATGGATGAAGACCGGCACACTCACGCACGACACATCGCACGTGACCCCGTACAACGGAGCGCACGTTCCAGCGGCCGCCGCGGAGGCCGGGAAGGAATTCGCCCGTTCGTTCAGGCAGAAGAAAGCCATCATGGGGGTATTCGACGAAGGGTGCATGGGGATGTACAATGCGATAATCCCCGACGAGCTGCTCCACGCAACCGGCGTCTTCAAGGAGAGGCTGAGCCAGTCGGCGCTGTACGCCAGGATGCTCACCGTAAAAGAGCATGAAGCGCGTGGTGTCTACGAGTGGCTGAAGGACCGCGGCATGACATTCCGCTTCGGAAGACACGAAGCGACCGATCTGACTGAGGCACAGGTGCTGGGGCAATGCCGCATGTACATCGCCGCCCTCCGCCTGGCGCAGGAGTTCCGCTGCGACACGATCGGCATTCAATACCAGCAGGGATTGAAAGATCTCACCCCCTCCTCGGACCTCGCGGAGGGGATGCTCAACAACGTCGAGCGTCCCCCGGTGTTCGATGACGCCGGGGGAGGCGAGCTTTTCAGAGGGGAGGCCCTCCCCCACTTCAACGAGGTGGATGAGTGCGCGGGGCTCGACGCGCTCCTCACGTACAGGCTCTGGAGGTCGCTGGGCCTCCCTCCGGAGAATACGCTTCACGACATCCGCTGGGGGCGGCAGTGCAGCGTTAACGGCACCGACAAGTTCGTCTGGGTCTTCGAGATATCGGGGGCCGTCCCCCCGGCGCATTTTGTGGGCGGCTACCGGAGTGCCGTGGGGGAACGCCAGCCTCCGATGTACTTCCGGCTGGGGGGGAGTTCGATCAAGGGGGTGAGCAAGCCGGGACAGATCGTGTGGAGCCGCGTGTTCCTCGCCGACGGTGCACTCAACTACGACACAGGGCTCGCGGAAGCGGTCTCGCTCCCGGATCCGGAGACCGAGGAACGGTGGAGGTTGACCACTCCCCAGTGGCCGGTCATGCACGCGGTGATGGAGGGGATCAGCAGGGACCAGATGATGGCACGACACAAATCCAACCACATACATGTCGTCTATGCGCCCGACAGGGCGACTGCGCGGAAAGCAATGTTCATACGCGGCGCCGCTATGAAGGAACTCGGGCTGAAAGTCAGCTTCTGCGGAAAAACACGGTGAAACACATTCGGAGTGCCTTCCGCTCCCCCGGCCTCGGGGGAGACAGTACGCTACAATGATACCGCAAACGGGACATGGGAGCGGATCAACGCCGGGCCCGCCGGTGGTTGGTGTGATCACCCGACGGGCGAATCCAGTGACCGGAATGTGGTTTTCTACGGGAACGCCGGGACAAACAGGGCGTGGAAGCCGCAGGCTTCTTCGGTCTGGACTGGGGGATGAAAGAGGGGGAGTTTGTGGTTGGGGCCCGATGGTCGGTCCGGGGAGCCGACTCAGATCTCCTGCGTCTCTCCCTCTCCGGAGAGCGACATGAGCGTATCACTCAGGTCGTGAAGTTCTCCCTGGACATCCCTGAGCCCACACGCAATCATGTGCAGCTGTTCAGCAGTCATCGCGGCCGAGTCCACCGCAAGGGCGGCAACGCCGACCGATTCTGCAACCCGTACGACATCCGCCCGCCTGGACCGGAGCGTCTCGTGAATCCCATCCGCCGAGTTATTCATATAATGGATCCTGTCAGAATGCTACGTTTGTGGAGGAACGGTAGGAGAGGCCTTCAATTGGATAAGCCAATTTGGATTAACTCCTTCGTTCCTAAGACAAATATAGTATTCGACCTAATAAAAGTCAAGCGTCATGGAGTTCCATGTGTCGCTCGTCACCCGGATCGGCAGGATCCCGCTACGCGACCGGGGGAGGCGTGAGCCCCCCCCGGGGAATATCTTGGTTCGCTCGCGATGAAAGAGAGAGTTACTTACCCTTCACGTAGACTTTGTCCCCTTTGGCGGAATAGTAAAACTTCCCGCCTTTGGGCCCCCGGAAGATATTCTGACCGTCCTTCGTCTTGCCGACGATCTTCGCACCGACAAAGTCCTTTACGTAGGTTTTGTCTCCTTTGTCGTTGAGATAGTAGTGTCCCCCTTTGGAGCCTTCAAACACGGTTTTCCCATCGGTCGTCTTGCCGACCGCCGGGTCATCACTCTTCGCAACTTTCTTGTCGTCCCCCCCCTTCGTTGCGGTGGACTTTGCCATCGCGTCCTTCTTCTGCGCCTGCGCGCCCGACTGAACTGCGATGAAGGCTGCGATGAGTATGAGGAACGGAAGGAGTTTCTTCATGATGAACCTTCTATACGTTGTGGGGTTTGATGTGGATTAGTGGAACGGCTCCCTTGCGCAACGGGACTCAGGAGGGAAGGATCCCCACTTCGGCAAGCCGGCGTATCAGATCCTCAGCGCTCCCAGGTTCACAGTGGAAAAGGCAATGGAATGACGCCGGGGGCTCCGCGGACGACCAGTGGGCCGCAGACGCCGTGAGTATGCCGGCGAATGTCTTCAATTCCCCCGGGCTGTTCTTGAGTACCTGATCGGCATTCGTGAGGATCAGGACGAAAGCTTCCGCCGAAAGCCACTCCAGGTCCGTCAGGCAATCTTCGAGGGCATCCCAGTTCCGGCCGAAGTACTGCGGAAAATCGAGACCGCGTGCAAACTCGTCCAGCAGCTCCTCCCTGGTTCCGCAGTGCTTCCCCCGGAGGATACGAACCGCCGCGTGTTTCCGCTGGGGGAGCGTGGCCGCAAACTCCTCTGCCAGGTTACGCGGAACGGGGGCTATGTGCGCCCAATGTGATCCGCGTTTCAGCAGGGACGGCCATGAAAGTGGACTTGTCATTTCGCACCGATCGGGATGAATGTGCGGCATCGGGGAGAGGATTCCCGAATGTAATCGAACAACCCCGAATATGCAACCCGCTTACTCCACCGTCAGCAATTTTGGTGTTTTCGAACGGATTCACTAACTTGGTATTTGGTAGTAAAAAGCAGGCTGAACATCAAGGACTGAAGTACACTCTGAAGGCAACGAAGGAGCGACCGACAATGATCTCACGTGTTCTTCCACTGGCGCTGGCGGCTATGGTGGCCGCAGCGGCACAGGCGCAGCAATCACCTACCCCGTCACTGACGGTTGAACAGGCGGTACAGATCGGGCTCGAAAACAGCAAGATGCTCCGCCAGTCGGCAAGCAAGGTCCTGTACGCCGATGCAAAATCGGCGGAGGTCAATGCCTCGAGCCTCCCGAGCATCAGGGCCACCGGGGCTTATATCCGGGTCTCGGACATACCGCCGTTCAGTATCACTCTGCCGTTCACGATCCCCGGGATCCCCAACTCGTTCGTCCTCTCGCAGACGATACTTGACAACTACAGCCTCCGCGTCGGGATCCAGCAGCCGCTCTTCACCGGATTCAGGCTGGATGCCTCCAAAGACGCGGCGGCAAGAAACGTCGATGCCTCGAGCCAGGACTACGCCAAGGACAAGTCCGATCTCATATTCAACGTGAAGACGGCATACTGGGCGCTCTTCCGTGCCCGGGAGCTGAAGAAGCTCTCCGACGATAACGTCGCCCAGATCACGGCGCACCTCAATGACGTGAAGAATCTGGAGGATCAGGGGCTCGCGACGATCAATGACATGCTCGCAGCAGAGGTGCAACTCTCCAACGGGCAACTGGCGCAGGTCGATGCGAACAACAACGCCCAGATTGCGCTCGTGGCGCTCGACAACACGCTCGGCGTCCCCCTCTCCACCGATATCACGATCGCCTCCCCCGTCGCGGAATCCCCCCGGCAATTTGCATCGCTCGACACTCTCGTCCTGCGCGGGCTTGAGGCCCGTCCCGAGATCAAGGGGATGGATGCGCGCGTGAAGGCGGGAGAAGCGGGGGTCACGGCCGCGAGGGCCGGATGGTGGCCGCAGATCTACCTTTCGGGAAACTACTACTACGCGAATCCGAACCAGCGTTTCCAGCCCGCCCAGATCGCCTGGCAGAACACATGGGACGTCGGGGTAAACGTGTCGCTGGATATCTGGAACTGGGGGACGACGGTGCACCAGACGGATCAGGCTCAGGCGCAGCTCGCACAGACGAAGGAAGCGTTCGGCCAGACGCAGGACGGCGTGACACTCGACATCACGCAGGCGTACCTGACGCTGAAGCAGGCCCGGGAACGGGTGGCGGTCGCAAAGCAGGCGGTGGCCCGCGCGGAAGAAAACCACCGGGTGACGACGCAGCGGTACAAGGAAGGGCTCGTGCTGAACTCGGAGATGATCGATGCGCTCTACTCGCTGACAGCGGCGAAGACCACGTACACACAGTCGCTCGTGGACTTGGAACTGGCACAGGCGAGGCTGGCAAAGGCCGTAGGAGAGTAGGATTGAAAATGGAATATGGCAAATTGAGGATCGAGGATTAATATCTATGAGGAAGGACACACTATGAACAGGACGAGGGCAATAATCGCGGGGGCGGTCCTCCTGGGGATCATCATCCTGGTGCTGCTGAACAACAGGGCCAATATCAGCGCGAAATCGCGCAATGAATTTCAGGGAGCGATACCCGTGACGGTGGCCGAAGCCAGGTCGCAGAAGCTGTCGGAGACGCTGTCGCTCGTGGGAACGATCACCGCGATCAATGACGTTGCGGTCACGGCGGAGGTGGCGGGGAAAGTGACCGCCGTGCTCGCCGGCGTCGGAGACCACGTGAAGGCCGGCGCGCCCATCATTCAGATCGATGACGAGCTCAAGAAGGCGGCGTTCGAACAGGCCGAGGCGAACTATGACAGGGCGAAACGTGATTTCGACCGGTTCAAATCGCTCCGGGCCGAACAGTCCGCCACCGAATCACAGAAGGAAAACGCCTGGACCGGCTTCAAGGTGGCCGAGGCGCAGTACATCGTGGCAAGGCGGCAGCTCCGTGACACGAAGGTCTGCACCCCGATCGCAGGCATCGTGTCCGCACGGAACGTGGAGCCCGGCACCATGGTCAACGACCGCATGGTCGTCGCCAACGTCGTCGACGTCTCACGCCTGAAGGTGAAGCTGAACATCGCCGAAGGGGACGCCTTCAAGCTGAAGACCGGCGACCGGGTCGAAGTCACGACGGACGTCTATCCCGGCACCACGTTCGAGGGGCGGACCACCTCGATCAGCTCGAAGGCCGACGAAGGACACACGTACCCGGTCGAGATTACGATGGAAAACAGCAGGGAGCACCCGCTGAAGGCGGGGATGTTCGGACGCATCTCGTTCGTATCACTCGCACCGACCGAGGTCCTCGCCATACCCCGCGAAGCGCTTGTCGGGAGCATGAAGGATCCGCGTGTCTACGTTGTCGACGGCTCGCTGGCCAGGGTTCGCACGATCGTCGTCAACGGCGAAGCGGGAACCGACCTGATGGTCCTCTCCGGGCTCAGGGCGGGGGAATCGGTCGTCGTGAACGGGCAGAACAATCTCAAGGACTCGGTCGCGGTACAGGTACTGAAGTAGGCTCGCCAGAGGCCGCTCTTTTTCGCACTTCCGAAGGGAGGAGAGGAGAATCAAACCTATGACTCTTCTGCTCGTGGCGTTGCTTGTGACCGGAGGGGGAGCCTCCGCCCCCCGCCGGATGGCAGGGGACGCGGAGTTCGAGCGGCTCGAATATGCCCGCGCGGAAGTAGCGTACGATTCGGCCCGTGCGCTCACACCGGATTCAGCCGGGTACCTCTGGAGGCTCGGCCGGCTGTATGTCTGCATGGGAGACATGGCCGAGCATGATAAGAAGGAAGAGACGTACAGGAAAGCGGTTGCCTATGCCGAGAGGTGCATACGGGCCGACTCGAACATCGCCGCGGGACACACATGGAAAGCGGCGGCGCTCGGCAATATCGCGATGTTTGAAGGGAGCAAGGGGAAGGTCCGGCTCTGCAACGAGATCAAACACGAGCTCGACCGCGCCCTCGCCCTCGATTCGCTTGATGACGTGGCATACTCGATCATGGGATCGTTCTACCTCGCGCTCGGGAAAGTAAGCTGGATCGAACGGCAGCTTGCGTCTCTGTTTCTCGGCTCGCTTCCTGACGGGGGATTTGAAGAAGCGGAGGCAGCGCTCCGCCGGGCAATCGCGATCGCCCCCGGGATGGTCCGGCACCGGTTCGAACTGGCGCTGGTCCTCAAAGAGGAGGGAAAAACGCGGGAGGCGATCGAAGCGTTCCGGGCCGCCTCGGAGCTCCCGACGACCGTTGCGAGCGACCCGCGAACGAAGGAACGGGCCCTCCGGATGGCACAAAAACTCGAAGAAGAATAGGAGACAGGTGGAGGGGATCGTCAGGCGGCCTGGAGTTCGGGGACGGCGACGCCGGCGGGAAGGGCGGGTTGTATTTCCGGAATGGTGATGATGCGGTTCTCGATCGATTCCGGGCCGATGTTGATCAGGTTGAACGCTATCCCCCTGCCGGACCCGAGCAGGGATCCCCCTCCATTGAGGAACTGCGTCCCGTTCCTCCCGTACTCCCCGTTCATATGCACGTGCCCGTGAAGAACGAGTGCGACGCCGCATTCCCTGAAGAGCTGGAAGAGCCTTTTCTTTCCATGCAGCTTCATCGTCCGTCGTTCGATGGCTCCCCAGACGCTGTGAAGCGTCCCCTCGGCGGGGGACGGGTACTTGTGAAAGTGGTGGTGAATCAACACGATCTTCCGCTTGCCGCTCAACTGCGGCGCCTCCAGCAGTTGCCTCAGCCTCCTGTATTGCCCGTCCCCCACATCACCGTTTGATCCGACAGGATTCTTCACCGCCGAATAGCGGGCAATCGAATTAATGCCGAAGAGGACGACGTCCCCCAGGACCTTGGCATACGGAAATGGCTTTGCGTGGGAACCGTACAGGCAACGCTCGAACGCCTCATGGAAGTATCCGCGGAACTCATCCACCTGCGCGCCGTAGTCCGTGTGCCTGCACCGGCGGGGGAACGTGAGTATGTCCTCCGGCATGTGGACGCCGCCGAACACGTCGTGGTTGCCGATGACAAGAGAGAGCTTCTCGGGAGACAGGAGCCCGCTGTTCCTGAAGAGCCCCCGGGCAATCTCGAACTCCCTCCGGTCCGCATCGGCGGCAATATCCCCCGTCACCACCACGTGGTCAACGCGGCGCCGGCTGATTTCCTCCAGGAGCGTTCTCGCGCGTCGCAGGTTGAAGCGCTTGTGTTCCGCACTCAAGTGGAGATCCGAGATGTGGGCGATCGTGAAGGAATCCATCATGCCGCCTTTCTTTTCCGGCTGCGGCCGCCGGATGCGAGATCGACATATCCCGCGAAGAGCCGGTCGAATATCCGCTCCCAGGACTGCCCCGCGGCAAATGACAGGGCGGCGACACCCATCTTCATCCGCTCATCGGGGCGGTCGATCATGAATCCGATCTTTGCAGCAAGATCCACGCCATCGCGCGGCTCGGCGAGCAACCCCGTGGCCCCCGACTTCACGAATCCGTACGCGCCCCCCTCCCGTGCACACACCGGGGGGATCCCGGAGGCCATCGCCTCCAGCGTCACGTTGCCGAAGGTCTCCGTGGTGGAGGGGAACACGAACACGTCGCTCGACGCGTAGGCGGCCGCGAGCGCCGTCCCTCCCAGTTGTCCCAGAAACACCGCGCGTGGCATCAGAGCGGCGAGTTCTTCGCGGACCGGGCCGTCCCCCGCCAGGACGAAGAGCGCGTCACTCCTGCGGGCCATGATGATGCGGTACGCTTCCGCCAGCGTACGGAGGTCCTTTTCCCACACCAGCCGACCGGCATAAAGGAGCACCGTCTTCCCTTCACATCCGTGAAGCTTCCGCCATTCCTCCGATCTGTACACGGGGTTGAACATCCCCGTATCCACGCCGTGCGGCAGGAACTCCGTGGTCTCAAACCCGTGTGCACGGAGTTCCTTCCTGATCGGCTCCGACGGGACGTAGACCCGATCGCAGTCGTTGTACAGGTTCTTCAGGTAGTTCCAGCTGAATGTCTCGAGAGCCTTGATCTTGTAGTACTTGGCGTAGCTCGGGAAATGCGTGTGGTAGGTGGCGACAACCGGGATTCCCGCGCGCCGGGCGTACCGCACAGCCGCGTAGCCGAGAGGGCAGGGACTGTTGATGTGAATGACGTCGGGATCAAATGCGGAAAGCCGGGCTTCGAAGTGCTTCTGCCCGGGGTAGGCGAACCGGTAGTCCCTGTACAGGGGAAACCTGACCGAAGGAACTTCATACATCGGCACCGGCTGAGAGCCGGCGGGAGGAATGATCGGGGAGAAGAATATGCTTTCGATCCCCGTCTCCACGAGAGCATCGGTCAGCCGGTAGAGCACGCGCGTCACGCCGTCGTGCCCCGAGCGCATCGTCCCCGCAAAGTACGCAATACGGAGGCGGGGATGACCGGGCGTGATGTCCATGGGAGGAGCTCCTTGTCTGTTCAGGGGGTTCCTTTCAGTAGTTTCCCGAGACTTCAGTGGATTCATATGAGCTCACCTGGCTTGACGGAGCCCGTGCGTCAGAAATTCTGCAACAAACAGGAGGACACAGAGCGTGAAATAGAATGCGGATTTCATGTTGCACCTCTCCATTGAACGTCTCCAATGTACCTGCCGGATCTTACGTGAGTGTTACGGGAATGTTATCAGTAGGTTAAATGATTCCGGAGCGTTGAGGTTTCTTCATGAATTCGTGATATTGGGGCCCGAAAAGGACACCATGCAAAGACCCGAATTGATATCGCGCATGCTCGATCTCCTCGTGCGACGCATCGCCGCCGGCCTCAAAATTCCGGAACCCGCGCTCAGGATGTTTCAGGCGGCCAACGAGCTGAGCGGGCTGGACCGGAAGACACTTCCGACCGAGCTGATCCCTCTCAACACAATGCAGATTTCGCGCGGGCTGCTGAACTTCACCCTCCTGCAGAGCCTGGAGGGGTGGGTCTTCCCGTACTGGGCGGAGAGACAATACGACCCGTCCGATGCCGGATTCATCCCCCGCTCCCATCTCGGACTTTCGATCAACATCACGCGGAGGAACTGGACTGCGGTCGGGACCCCCTCCTGCAGCGTCGAGCCTGTCGTGGACCCCGCCGGAGCGGTGATGCCCCTGCGAAACCGGTGGACCTCCGAATGCTGGCTGAAGTGCGGCGACGACGTGTACTTTCCTTCACGCTCACGGAACGTGCGCCAGAGCCTGCGGGAAGGTCTTCCCATCGTCGCGACGGCATACGAATGCGGAGAAATTCGGCTGGAGCAGACTGTGTATGTGAACGGGACGACGCTCGTCCAGGAAGTCTCCGTGGCACACACCGGAAATACAATTGAGGATTGCACTCTCGCGTTCGCCATTCGCCCGTTCAACGCGGAAGGGGCATGCCTCGTCCGTGACATCAGGTTCGGCGGGGGGAACAACTCATTTATTCTTGACGGGACGGACCGGTTCATGCTCCCCGGTCCGCCGGATTCGGTCCACTGTTCGAATCACGCAGGGGGAGACTCCGCACGTTCATTCGCGGCAAAGAGTCGGGAGGCCGATCCGTCCACCGGAGCGACATGTCCCGCCGGACTCGCAAACGGTTACGCGGCGTACGCGCTGAAGCTTGCACCGGGGGAAAGCCGGACGTTCCGCGCGACAATAAACCTGGAAACGAATCTCGACGGGAAGGACACCGGGCCCGGGGAACTCCACGAGGCGGAGGCCGCGTGGAAATCCCTTCTCGGTTCCGGCACGGAGATCACGACGCCTGACGAGCACGTGAACACGGTTCTCCGCGCCTCTCTCTCGACGCTCCTGATGCTCACTGACGGCGATTCAATCACACCGGGACCCTGGACATATCACCAGTTCTGGTTCCGCGATGCAGCGGTCATGCTCAGGGCGCTCGATGCATTCGGATTCCACACTCAGACCCGCGCGGTCATACTCGCGTTCCCTTCCAGGCAGGAATCCTCCGGATACTTCCGTTCACAGCAGGGTGAGTGGGATTCGAACGGACAGGCACTCTGGACAGCATGGCAGCACGCCGTCCTCTCTCAGGATACTTCGTTTGCTTCGGGATTGATCGATTCCCTCGGGAAGGGAGCCGGCTGGATTGCACGGAAGCGTCGCGAAGATGGGAACACGGGCATGAGTCCGGGACTCATGCCTGCAGGGCTGAGCGCGGAACACCTGGGTCTCGCCGACAGGTACTTCTGGGACAACTGGTGGTCGGCTGCCGGGCTCCAGGCATATGCCAGGCTCTGCAGGCTCATGGGAAAGAGGGCCGAAGAGCAGAGCACACGGCTGGAATTAGAGGAATACAGAGCAGATATCGAGCGGGCCGTAGCCGCTGTCCGGAGATCGAAGGGAATCGAGGTGATCCCCGCGGGCCCTTCACGGGGTATCGACTGCGGGATGATAGGGTCATGCGCTCCGTGGTACCCGCTCCAGCTGTACCCCCCCGACGACATGCGGATGCGCCGGACACTTGAAACGCTCGCCGAGCGCTATTTTCTCCACGGACTGTTTTTCCAGGAGTTCATACACTCCGGGAAGAACCCTTACCTTACACTGCAGATCGCTCAGGCGTGGCTCTATGCGGGGGACCGGAAGCGGTTCTGGGACATGTTGACAGACGTCGTTCGCCACGCATCCCCCACATTGAACTACCCGGAGGCAATCCATCCTCTGACCGGAGGTGGAACGATGGGAGACGGACACCACGGGTGGGCGGCTGCGGAAGTCGCGCTTGCCCTGCGCAACACTTTTGTCCGGGAGATGTGGACACCGGCGAACGACGTCCCCCTCCTGATTCTCCTCGGAGGATGCCCCCCCGACTGGTTTTCACCGGGACGGAATTTCGCCATCCGGCACGCCCCCGTCCCGGGGGGAGTGATCAGCATCCGGGCCGATGCGACCGAAGAGACGCTTTGTGTGGAGATCGATTACGAGAAACGATCGGAAGGGGGAGCGGAACAGTGGAGTTTACAGATACCCGGGGGAGGGTCCCGCATCGTGGTCAACGGGTCCGCAGCCGCCTCGGTGGCCGTTTCTGATCGTGAGACGTCCATCATGCTCATCCCCGCAGAAGGGCGCACACTTGTTTCGATCGAGCGGCACGCGGAGACACTTCCAGATCACCCCGCAAACCGGTAACCGATCCCGGATTCAGTGACGATCAAAGAAGGGTTCGACGGATCATCTTCAAGCTTCTTCCGCAACTGCCCCACATAGACCCTTGTGTACTGCGATTCTTCCGCGTATGCCGGGCCCCACACCTGTTCGAGGATGTACCGGTGCGTTAGGACTCTCCCGGCATTCCTGACAAAGAGCGCCAGCAGCGCGTACTCCGTCCCCGTCATCTTGACGATCTCCCCTCCGCGTTTGACGACCCGTGCATCGAGATCAATACTCACGGGACCTGCGACGATAGCCCCTTTCTCCTCCGGCCGCTGCCTGTGCCTGATGGCCGCCTTTATCCTGGCAACCAGCTCTCCCTGACGGAACGGCTTTATCAGGTAGTCGTCCGCTCCGGCATTCAGGCAGGCAATCACATCCTGCTCCCCGTTGCGCACGGAGAGAATCAGCACAGGGACTGTTGAGCGGCTGCGTATCTGCTTGAGGACCTCAATGCCGTCCATATCAGGAAGACCGAGATCAAGGACCACGGCTTCCGGCCGGTCGGTGGAGGAGCGGGCAAGGCCCTCCTGGCCGTTTGGGGCCTGGTGGACTCTGAAGCCGCTTGATTCCAGAGTGAGTTGTATGAGACGCCTGATCTGAGGCTCATCCTCGATAACAAGGACCGGAGGTGCGGCAGTGGTAGCGCTCATTGCGGTTCGGGAAGGGGATATTTCTCAAGCGGGAGACGTATCACGAACCGGAGCCCTCCGCCGGCACTGTTCTCGGCTCTGATGGTCCCCCTGTGGGCTTCGACGAACCCCCGTGCGATCGAGAGTCCGAGGCCGGTCCCCCCCGTCTTGCTCCCGGGCACGCGGAAGAACTTGTCAAACACCTTCTCCAGCACATCGGGGGGCAACCCGGGTCCGTTGTCCGCAATGCTGATCTCGCACTCGTTGCCGTCGCCGGACGCACGCACACGGATTTCCGACCCCGCCGGCGTGTACAACGACGCGTTAAGAAGGAGATTCGTGAGGACCTGTTCCATCAGGGCAAAATCGATCTTCACAAGGAGGATATCGGGGGGCGTGTCGATCTCCACCCGATAGCCCGAGAGCTCCGCCGCGGTCTTCCCGACCGCGGAATTGATCAGATCGCGGACATCGCACCAGTCGAGTTTCGGCCTGATGAGTCCCGATTCCAGCCGCGTCATATCCAGCAGGTTTTCCACGAGCCTGTTCAACCGGCCCGCCGCTTCATGGATCTCCCCGATGAGCTCGCGGCGGGTCGCCGGCTGCTCTGAAACCCTTTCGTCGAGGAGATTCTCGGACGTCCCCATGATCGCCGAGAGAGGGATACGCATTTCGTGGGAGATCGAATTGAACAGCGTCTTGTAGAGCCGCTCCGATTCCTCGACGACGACCGCCTTCTTCGTGATCTCGTTCAGCGTCTCCCGTTCGATCGCGGAGGCGACCTGGCGTATGAAATTCTCGAGAAGCGTCTCCTGATCGATCGAGAGCTTTGTCTCTCCCTTGAGCCTGACGCCGAGGACCCCGAGGGGATAGCGCGGACCGGACATGGGGTAATACGTGGCTGTCGCGGAGGGGAGCGTATCGGTGAACCTCCCCGCCTGCTTCTCGTTCCAGTATACCCATGCAGCGACCCCGAGGTCTTTCTCGCTGACCGCCAGAGTGCTCGCAGGGTGAGGAGCGGTAAAAATGTCGCCATCGGTCTGTCCGAGACAGAGAACGACGTCGGCGTTGAAGAATTTTTTGATGTTGGCGATCGCCGCCTCGGCGACGGCATCCTTGGTCCGCGCGAGCGAAAGGTCCCTCGAGAGCGTGTAGAGGGCGACCGCCCGTTCTTCCCTGAGCCGGACTGCCCGCTCCTGCGCGCGCTTCCTCGAGGAGAGCACACCCAGGACAAGCGCGATGCAGAAATACATAAGCAGCATCAATATGTCCGGAACACGGCTGACGGAAAACGTGAAGACGGGGGGGATGAACAGGTAGTCCCACGCAATTGCGCTCAACGCGGCCGCCAGCAGAACAGGACCCATCCCGAACCGGAGCGGGAGGAGTGCGACGGTGAAGAGGAGGACAAGCGAGACCGTCTGGTATTCTATGATGTTGGCGAAGGGGAAGCACGCCGCGGCGACGAGGAGCGGTATGACGCCCGCACCGAGGTACTGGCGCACGCCCGAATGGGCCTCCAGCAGGCTCGCGAGGCGCCTCTCGGGCTTCGTCTCACCCTCCCCTCCGATCACGTGCACATCCAGATCGCCGCTCTTATTGATCAGCTCCTGGAGGAGCCTCGCCGACTTCTGAAATGTCCCCTGCCGGGGCTTGCCGATCAGGATCTGTGTGCAGTTTTCCTGACGGGCGACACGTATGAGCGCGTCGCCGACGTTCTCATCCGCGGTCGAGACAATCTCGGCCCCCAGTTCTCGCGCCAGCTTTATGTTCTTCGCCAGGAGGTCGTTTTCGACGGCGCTGGGGGTTGCAGACGACTCGACATGCACGGCCACCCAGGAGGCATCCTGAGTGAAGGCCATCCTTCGCGCCCACCGTATGAGGTGAACCGAATGGGGGCTCCCGCTCATCCCCACAAGCAGGCGCTGGCCGGATTTCCACGGCCCCTGGATCCTGTTCGTCCGCATGTAGTCGCGGAGCTGCCGGTCGACGCGCTCCGCGGTGAGACGGAGGGACATCTCGCGCAGGGCGGTGAGGTTCCCCATGCGGAAAAAGCTCTCGATCGCGCGCTTCGAACGGTCGGGCGTATAGACTTTCCCCTCGGCAAGCCGGGCAAGGAGCTCGTCGGGAGATATGTCGATCAGCTCGACTTCATCGGCACGCTCGAGGATCGAATCGGGGACCGTCTCGCGCACGATCGATCCGGTGATCTGCGCCACCGCGTCGGCCCTGCTCTCGATGTGCTGGACATTGAGGGTCGCGTAGACGTCGATCCCGCTGTCGAGGAGCTCCAGAACGTCCTTGTAGCGTTTCGTATGCCTGGATCCCGGCGCATTTGAATGTGCGAGCTCGTCGACGAGGACCAGTTTCGGCTTGCGGGCGAGTATCCCATCCAGGTCCATTTCCTGGATCTGCGTTCCCTTGTACTCGACAGTTTTCCGGGGGAGGATGGTGAGGCCTTCCAGGAGTGCCTCGGTCTCCCGGCGACCGTGCGTTTCCACGACCCCCACGACCACATCAATACCGTGGGCCTTCGCGTCGTGGGCCCCCTTGAGCATGTCGTATGTCTTCCCCACGCCGGCGGACATGCCGAAGAATATCTTCAGCTTCGCCTTTGACTTGTTCTCCTCCGCCCGCTTGATAGCATGCAGCAGGGCATCGGGATCGGGGCGATTGTCTTCGGGAGAACCCATGGGAGAATTAATTTCTATCTGTCAGAGAGAGGGGCAGCGACGGGCCCCGGGTGGACGCGTCGCACGCGCACTGATCAACGACCTTCGTGGGGTTTAGAACGTAGAATAGAGAAAAAGTCGGGAATATTCAAGGCCAGTGCAGAAGGGCTGCGATGCGGTCCTCCTCGATTCTCTCTGCCCAGTATCCCTTGATCACGGACCCTTTGAGAACGCGCACGAGGGCCCGTGTTTCTCCCTCGATGCCTATGACCTTCACGAGAGCGACCACTTTCCGGGGACTCTGGAGCCGCCGGGTGAGGTCGCCAAGGATCCTGATCGGGCGCACGATCTCGAATATCTCCCCCGCGGCCAGGTGCGTCCCCGGGGGAAACATGAGGCATGTCCGTTTGAGGCTGACGTCGATCAGAGGAAGCTCGTGGAGCGGTCCCCCTCCGCGGAGTATGAACCGACCAATTCTCAGCGCCCTCGAGCGACCGGACTCTCGCCGGGGGATGGGAGGAACGAACAGACGGATACGCGGAGGATCATGAGATTCCTTCGCGGTCGGTTCCCGGTTGCCCTCGGGAAGAGGCCGGGATGCAATGATGCGGAACTGCGAAGTGCGAGACTCCATAACCTACCTCACCTGCTTTGACCGGACGAGGCACGCGCGTATGATGTTCGTCCCGGTCTTGCTCTGGATAGGACCGACGCCGTTGGATATCCCAGACGGCGGATTGTACTCCTTCGGAGACTTTCAGCTCGTTCAGAACATCGCCACAATTCCCACCAGAATCGTCATCTGACCGTTCTCTGTGTTCACGTTTGCGCCTTTGTCAAAGATCGGCGAATTTGCGTAGTCGTATCGCGCCTCTCCCCGGAGAAGGAGGGCATCTACAAATTTGTACTCATATGTTGCAGTCACTTCTTTCACATTGAGCCCGGAAACTCCCAGCCCGGTTGCATATCCCCGGGGATCGTCGAATATCTCCCCCCGCAGGGCCACCGCAGACTTTGCGTTAAAAGCATACCGCCCGTACACAGCCGCACCCTTCCAGGTATACAAACCGCTGATCAGAGTTTCGTCGCCGTAATCTGCATTAAGTGTTAACGCGAATGCGTCCGTCACATTTTGAGTCACGATAAGATCAAAAACCTTTTTCTTTCCCACATCAACGCCGGTGGGCTGTTCAAACCCGTCCATCACATTCAGGATCAATCCTGTCGAACCGGTGGGGGAGTAACTCACCGCGAGTCCGAGCGATTTCTCGGCGTTGTTATCGATGTTGGAGTTCCAGCCGTTTACAATGTGAACGGCAACGGTGAAATTGTCCGCGAACGGGTATGTCAGCCTCAACCCCGTGTGGTAGTACGGAATCGCCCATGCAAACAGGAGTGACCGGCTGTAGTTCCAGTTGTCCTTTGATTCGATGACTTCATACCCCATATGCGTTACAAATTTGCCAGCGTCCGCAGTTAATCCATTGCCGACAGGGATCACACCTGTAAGGTACGCCTGCTGAATGTTCGTCAGCGTGCTGTAGGGTGTAGTCCCGTACGGGACGATTCCCTGCACAACGTCGTTTGCGGTGCCAAAATCGACGTCCATTCGGAACCCAACGGGTTGAGCCTTTTTTTGCAGGACAATCTCGGCCAGACTGAGATTGATCTGGTTCTCCGGGATGTCAAAATTCCTCAGCTTGTTTGCGCGGGAAGCCGGGTCTGCGAGATTCTTGCTATAGTAGACATCGACGAATCCGCTCACGGAAACCGCCTGGCTCGAGTCCTTCGATTGACCCAGGGCGAATTGCGCCGCAAAGAGGGTACATGTAACCAGTACTCCGGCATTGCGAACCGGTGTGGAACCGAGGATGATCACAAAATGATCCCTTCAGAAGTGATTGGAGCGTTCATGCCCATCCGAGCGCGGACATGAGCATGTCGATGAGCTTTATACCCAGGAACGGCGCAATCAGGCCACCGAACCCGTAGATGAACAGGTGACGTCGCAGAAGCTGCACGGCGCTCATCGGGCGGTATTTCACCCCCCGCAGCGCAAGGGGTATCAGCGCCACGATGATCAGCGCATTGAATATGACGGCGGAAAGTATCGCGCTTTCGGGGGAGGCGAGCTTCATGATATTCAGCGCGTTCAACGCAGGGTATGTCGTCGCGAACGCCGCTGGGATGATGGCAAAGTACTTCGCCACGTCGTTGGCNNTTGCTGTCCAGGTCGATCATGTTCGCGGCCTCGCGGGCGGACTGCGTCCCCGTGTTCATCGCGACGGCGACGTCCGCCTGCGCAAGCGCGGGTGCGTCGTTCGTCCCGTCACCCGTCATGGCGACCAGGCGCCCCCCCTTCTGATATTCGCGTATCAGCCGGAGCTTGTCTTCCGGCTTCGCCTCCGCGAGGAAATCGTCGACCCCGGCTTCGGCTGCTATTGCCGTCGCAGTGAGCTGGTTATCCCCCGTGATCATGATGGTCCGTATCCCCATCGCTCGAAGGTGGGCGAATCGCTCCTTGATCCCCCCCTTGACGATGTCCTTGAGGTGTATGACGCCGAGGACTTCCGCGTTCTCCGCCACGACGAGAGGTGTCCCCCCACTCCGGCTGATATCCTGGACGATCTGCTGGACCGCCGGAGGGAATGTCCCCCCCTCTGCTTCGACGAAACCCCGGATGGCTTCTGAAGCGCCTTTGCGAATGATCCTCCTGAAAGCCGCATTGTCTGCCTGTATGTCGGCGCCGCTCATGCGCGTCTGTGCGCTGAAAGGAACAAAGTGCGCCGAGATCTCACGGACCTCCCTCCCCCTGAGCCCGTATTGCTCCTTGGCAAGGACGGCGATGGACCTCCCTTCGGGGGTTTCGTCCGCCATGGAGGACAGTTGTGCGGCATCCGCAAGGCGTTCTTTCGCCACTCCGGGAGCAGGGACAAATTCCGTTGCCATGCGGTTGCCGAGCGTCACGGTCCCTGTTTTGTCAAGAAGGAGGACGTCAACATCTCCCGCTGCCTCAACGGCACGCCCTGATGTGGCGATCACGTTGTGCCGGATCATCCGGTCCATCCCGGCGATCCCGATTGCCGCGAGGAGCCCCCCGATCGTCGTGGGTATCAGGCAGACAAGGAGTGCCACGAGAACAGTCACCGTCACGGGCAACCCGTGCCCCGCCACCTGGACGCTGAACAGTGAAAACGGCAAGAGCGTCACGCAGACGACGAGGAATATGATCGTGAACGCCGCCAGAAGTATGTTGAGAGCGATCTCGTTCGGCGTCTTCTG
>PMJR01000148.1 GCA_003158475.1 Ignavibacteriota bacterium
GCGATTGGATGGGAGTGAGTGCGGATCGTTTGGGATGTTATGGTACTTCTTGAAGGTGTACCCATCATACCTCTGCAGCCCGTTCCTGGCACCGATCCACACGAATCCGAGAGAATCCCTGACAACACGTGCGGATACACCTTCCGGTCCGAAACCCTCAAGAGCCTTAAAGTGGTAGACGGGGAGCAACTGCTCTTGTGCGAAAAGGGGATGACTGCTCAACAAGAGTAAGGCCAGTGCAGTCACGCCTGGACGGAGTTTTCCGGAAATGTCCCTATATGTATGTTTGTTCCTGCCCATTCCGGGCTCACATACGCGGAAAGAAAGGGGGAAGAGTATGGGGGTGAACAGTGAACCGGCTCAGATAAGGAGAGCACTCAAAGGTAGGAATGGCCAGAAGGAATGTCAATGACGGAAAACCGCGTTTCATGGCTGTTGAGAATAGAAACCTGGCCAACGCTTGGGACCCTACCGTTTCCACATGAATTTGGTGATTTCGACTTCCACAGCTCGTTACATGTCCTCAACCCCTTCCGCCCCTCTCGGGACAATGGACGCGGGTGCTTGTTGAAGCGAAAACCCCGACAGGTGATGCCGGGGCCTTCTGAGAACTCAGCATTTCCCCCGAGGTTACTTCATCAAAATCAGCTTCTTCGTAGCCACATAGTCTCCCGCCTGTATCCGATAGAAATACACGCCGCTCGCCAATGCCGTTCCATCGAACTTCACGTCATGGTAGCCGGGCTCTTGGGCTTCCTCCACAAGTATGCTGACTTTCTCCCCGAGGGAGTTGTAAATAGTCAGTGAAACGGTCGACCTTTCAGGTAGTGCGTAATGTATAGTCGTGCTGGGGTTGAAAGGGTTCGGGTAGTTTTGTTCCAACCTGTATGCGATCGGCACACTCGCCTCAACGATCTCGCTGAGCTGAGACGTACCGTCCAGATCGATCTGGTTCAGTCTGTAATATCCACCAGCGGCATGTTTGTCGGTCCATGAGTAGTCATTTCGTTGCGCCGTGGTACCGTGACCGGATATGAGACCGCTGACATTCGCAAAGCCCGTCGTCTTTAGACGACTGCGCTGTACGTAAAAGCCGTAGTTATTGATTTCAGAGACTGTGGTCCACTCCAACTGGACGCCATCCGACAAAGGGAGAGCAGCGGCTCTGAATGAGGCAAGCTGAATGGGGAGAGGACGATTGTCACCACCAACAAAATATTGGGTCACATAATACCAACCGCCGGTGTTTTGGGGGCCGCTGGGATATGGCCAGGCGATACCTGCAGTCGTGTTCGGATTTGCGACGTGGATCGATACTGTAAAGACCAATTCTCCGCCTGCGGCAGCCGTTATTTCAGGCGCAGAGGGCAACGGGTTCGATGTATTGAAATCGACCTGAAAGAACTGACGACTGCCCATGGTTCCCCTTGCCAAACCGATAGTGCCGAGTACACTATACTTTGGGCTAAATGTTGCGCTCATTCCAAGATATGTAAATGCATCCAGCGTGACATTTATTTGAAACAGCCCTTGACTTGGAGCAATACCAGTTTGGGATGCTCGACACCACACTTCGAATGTACACACCCCATTGTTGAGAGTGACATTCTCAATAGTGTCTGTAACAGTCTGTGCATTCGCTTTGTCATTCACCAGTAATAATGCAGCAATCGAGAGAATGGTAATAAGTAAACGATTCATGTCTTCTTTTCCCCTTTCAGGATGCTGGGGGCTCACCCACCCATAAAAAAAGGTGTGAAGTGTTTCATGTGAATTCCCCAATAGTGTAACCAAGGAAACGAGGATTAGGCGACTGCTTCACCCCTTTGAAGCGGGAGTTAGAAAATACAGAAGCCTTCTCTGCAATCGACAAAGAAGGCCTCTTAGAATGAACACATTCCTACTTCAACCTATCACTATATCCGACCATCCGCCACGTCCTGGGTCACACAAAAAGGAGGGAACTATCTGTCATTCGGGACGATTTCTGTGCTGCCTTCGTCAGACCCTTCCGGCCCCTCCCGGGACAACGGATGCGGGTGCGAGGTAGGATGTTTCTATTCCGGAAAAGAGGACCCGTGAGCCTCTTCATTCACCTCCTGGAGGAAACGATCCATCTCCGCATGGGTCCCTCGACCTAAAGGGGCGGGCTCATCTCGAAGGTGGGTCTGAGCAGATATCCAGGGAAGGTTCGATTTCTAGTTTTTTCGTGGGTTTATTTTTCAATCCTATTGGCGTTTTCGGAGTTTAGGCAGGAAGGATCCTGCAGAGGATGAAGTATTAGAAGCGGGTGCTTGTTGAAGCGAAAACCCCGACAGGTGATGCCGGGGCTCTCGTCCATTTCAGCCTAACCGGATTATCGCAAAAGCACTAGCTTTTTCGTCTCCACGTATGCCCCGACCTGCAGCCGGTAGTAGTACACACCGCTTGCAAGACCGCTTCCGTCAAACCGTACCTCGTGATAGCCGGCCTCTTGATTTCCCCGGAAGAGGTCTGCCATTTGCTGACCGAGCGAGTTATAAACGGTCAACGTGACAAATGAGCTCCCGGGCAAGCCGTATCTAATAGTTGTCGATGGGTTGAAGGGGTTCGGGTAGTTCTGTGAAAGCACAAATTCCTTCGGGACGAGATCCGGCTCGTTTTTGTTTACGCCGGTTGTAGAGGCCTGAAGGAACTTAAAATATATATCTCCGTCGGTATAATTTGCACCATAACGCGTGGCGCTGAGCAGGAAGTGACCGCCCAAGAATGCGCCCACTCCGCCGATGGGATATTTCCCGCCCAACGTATCAAACACCGTAAAGGGCGCAGCGACAGGAACGCCGGTTTGAGAAAAGAACCTCCCCTTCACTCGAATCGGCCAGGTCGTCTCGATCCATGTCATCAGGTAGTTCGTGCCATCGAACGCGCCAACGCTGTATGTCGGATATGAGCTGGAATCGCAGATCGTGAACCTCTGGCCGATGACACCGGAAGAGGAAACAAAGCGGCCGATAAGATTCCATCTTCCGTCACTGTCCGCCGCCTGATCTTGAAAATTGACACAGTACCTAGAACCGTCAAACGCAACTGAGACCGGGTCATCGCTCGCATTGGAGCTTCCATCGATCAGGAAATTTGAACCCACCAACACGCTGGACTTGCTGACAAACTGACCGTAGATGTCGCTGTCAACGGCAGGGAACACCACTTTACACCACGCCAGCAAGAAGTTCGTGCCGTCAAAAGCCAGGGCGGACTCGCGAGCATATGAGCTGCTGATCTGGACCGGACTGCCAAGCAAAAGGCCGGACTTGCTCACACGCTGACCGTACAGATAGTCGGTGTGATTACCCCCCTTGAGGTATGTCAGGGAGAACGTCGTGTCCTGGAATGTCAGTCCTCCGCGTCCCCCGCCGAATCGACTATTGGCGTTTGTTACGAGCGTTACCGTCGATCCGATCAGGTTCCCTGTGGTGCTCAAGAATTGGCCGTAGATATTGCCGGTTCCGTATATGTCGCCCCCGGCAAATATCGGAAAAATATCTGTCCAGGCAACCAGGTACTTCGTTCCATCAAATGCCGCCACGGGGCTGCTCCCGGTGTGTCCAAGTGAGATCCTCGATCCGACGAGTGTGCCCGTTGACGATACAAGTTGCGCGGTAATGTTGTTCTGGCTCTGTGCATCTCCGACTATCGTGATGAGAAAGTTGGTTCCATCGAAAGCACCGCCGCCGCACATTGTACTGTCGCCCCCCACAGCAATCTGTATTTCCTGTGAGTAACCTGTCAGAGTCGCAGCGGCAATGAACGTCATACAAATGAATAGATGAATGAAGCGCATAATGATTGTCCCCCATGGTGAGTAACACCCGGTAGAATCAAGTAAGCCATATAGACAAAAAGACCATCCATCCCGCAGGACGAATGGCCTATTGAAATGAACTGCCTCTAATGTCGGGAAAATGGGCCTCTAAAGCAATTGACTGGCCATCGGACCAGGATCAATTTCTTCGGCTGTACGAGGCTCCCTGGGTGCAGTCGATAGAAGTGTGAGAAACACCGAAGCCGAAGTCAGACAAGAGGCGATGCAGCATCTCGAGAGATTTACGGCGGGTGAGGATACTCAACCACCTTTCTTTACTTGAAGGGGACCCGTTTCAGAGCCTCAATCTTACCTCCTGCTTACTGAAGTATCCTAAGTACCTAACTGCTCGTCCATGCGCGAATCAAAACACCGATCCAGGGTCCGAGAGCTTTCGCAAGGGAGAAATCGATGGCTGGATTTTATTCCTGGAGCTATTTTTCAGGGCTATTGGTGTTTTGGGTATTCTCGACGAGATCAACCGGACCTTTGGGAGGCGATCAAGCCATGGCCGTTCTGAATGAATCGAACGACCTCGATGCGGGGCATGATGAGTTCGTAAAAGAGTCTCGCGCCGAGAGTGTAGGTGCTGTAACGGGATAGGGGATCGCTCTTCTCAACTTCAAACTGTCCGCGCGGTCGAATAAGAGGTGACATGAGGGACGAAATCACAGATATTCTCCGACATTCCTCGAGATGTGATCTGAGCGATTGACTGTTCAGTGGGTCGAAGCTACATTGCATATGTGTTGTTTGACGGTCGGCGCTGTCTGCTACAGGTAGCGATCGACTTCTTTTGTCTACGAGATGCTCGCCTTTATGGGGCTGACAATGCGAAAAGCTCCGCTTCTTGTACTGGCCGTCCTTCTCTCTGTTGTGTTGAGCATCCTGTCTCACGCCGAGTGGAAACAAACCGGACCATACGGCGGTTCGGTACATGTGTTCGCCGTCTCGGGTTCGAATGTTTTCGCCGGGATGTACGGCGGCGTGTTCCTTTCCACCGACGGCGGCACACAGTGGAAAGCCGTCAATAACGGACTGACTGACAGTAGTTATATCAGTGCTCTCGCCGTTCGAGGAACAGATCTCTTCGCCGCGACATACCGCGGCGGCGTTTTTCTCTCCACGAATAGCGGGTCGAGCTGGAGTCCGGTCTACTCCGGCTTACCGACAGATCCGTATATCACTTCTCTGGCAGTCAACGGGACAAGCATCTTCGCAGGCAGTATCGCCGGCGTGTTTGTCTCAACGAATGACGGCGCAAACTGGATGACATTCAATAATGAGCTGACGAACGGTGGGGTCGAGGTTCTGGCCTGGTCAGGGACGGTTCTCTATGCGGGGTCGTGGGGAGGCGGAGTGTTCCGGTCCACAGACAGCGCGAGAACCTGGACGCCGGTGAATGCCGGGCTGTCGACCATGATGGGACGGGTCTACGTCAATTCACTTGCTGCCTCAGGAAATACTCTTTTCGTCGGATGTGATACGAGCGGGGTCTTTTGTTCCACGGATAGCGGCGCAACCTGGACGTCGCGCGCATTGACGGGAGCGACGGTTGAAGCGTTTGCAGTAATTCCTGCTCCCGGCGGTGCGGACGTGTTCGCCGGGACATCGAACTTCGGGGTCTTTCACTCGACCAATAACGGGACGAGCTGGACCGCGGCAAACAACGGTCTGACGGGCACCAATGGAGGACTTTCAATCACGGCGTTTGCGCTGTCCGATCAGCATCTCATTGCCGGTACGTATGCTGCCGGTGTGTTTCTCTCTACTGATGAAGGAACGAGCTGGGCAGGCTCAAGCACGGGTCTGATACCTACTCAGGTGAATGCTCTTGCCGCATCCGGCACCGCGGGAAGCGGAACGAACATCTTGGCCGGTACCGGCCTTGGCGTGTTTCGAACCACCGATGGAGGCGACAGATGGACATCCGTCAACAACGGATTGACAAACCCGTACATCAGGGTTCTGGCTGTTTCGGGGACGAGTCTTATTGCAGGAACGAGCGGTGGCGTGTTTCACTCCACCGATAACGGCACGAACTGGGCGCCGGTAAGCAGCGGCCTGACAGATACTTCTATCGGTGCCCTTGCTGTCTCGGGCAGGGTTACATTTGCCGGAACCGAAAACGGGGGCATCTACCGCTCCACCGATTACGGCAAGAACTGGAGCGTGGCGAACAACCGCGTTGTGAACACCGCGTGGGTGGCTGCTCTTGCAGTCTCTTCCAGCGGGACAAAACTCTTTGCCGGTACTGATGCCGGTGTTTTTCTATCCACCGACAGCGGCGCAACTTGGACAGCCACAGGCGCAACAGGCAATCCAATCTGGGCGCTCGCTGTGAGCGGCACAAGCCTCTTTGCCGGAATCGGCGAAGGAGTCTTTCAGTCGACAAACGACGGTGCGGACTGGTCGGCTGTCGACAACGGCTTGAACTATCGCGGTCTTCTCCATTCGTTCGCTGTTTCAGGCACCAGCCTGTTTGCGGGGACATGGGGAGGCGGTGTCTTCTTCTCCCGCGACAACGGCACAAACTGGACCGCAGTCAATGACGGCATCGTCCCGGACAATGTCATGATAAATGCACTCGTCGCTCCCGGAGCGAATGTCTTTGCGGGAACGCGCAGCGACCCCTTTTCAAATTTCAGTGTAACGAACGGAGGCGTGTATAAAAGACCCCTGTCAGAGATTGTGGCCGGCGTTGGCGTTTCTACGAATCAAGTGCCTGCACTTTTCAGACTTGAACAGAACTACCCCAACCCCTTCAATCCGAGCACGACCATCCGTTATGCTTTGCCATCGACATCACACGTGACGCTGACCGTCTTTAATACACTCGGTCAACGCGTGGCAACCCTGGTCGACGAAAACCAGGATGCGGGGTATCATGACGTGAAGTTCGACGGGAACAGTCTGGCAAGTGGGTTGTATTTCTATCGGTTGACGGCAGGGGACTATTTGGCTACGAAGCGGTTGCTTTTGTTGAAGTGATACACAATGTTGCGGTCCGAAAGCTCGATGTCTAGGTTGGAGGTATGTTCTTTGACGGTCGGCGCGATCTGCGGATAGTGGCCGACTTTTTTGTCTTTCACTGCGACACATCAACATTAACATTGGCCACAGCGTCAGCACCCATCAACAGGAGATAAAGTCGTGAAAGAGATTTTGCTAGCTTCGGTCACCTTTGCCATCCTCCTCGCTTTGATCCCTGCCGAAGCTGATGCCCAATGGGTCCACGCAAACGACCCGTTCCGGGGGCGAGTCACAGCACTAGCTGTCAGTGGGATGAAAGTTTTTGCGGGCACCGACCACGGCGTTTTTCTTTCCACCAACAGCGGGACGAGCTGGACAGCCGCCAACTCGGGCCTCCCGCCCTCCATGTGGGTCTCTTCCTTTGCTATCAGTGGAGCGGATGTTTTTGTGGGCTCTCCGGACGCGGGCGGCGTCTATCGTTCGACAAATAACGGCGCAAGCTGGACTCCGGTCGACTCGGGTCTCATAAACTCTCCGTTTCTCAATGTCCCGGCGGTCGATGTTCTCGCTGTCAGTGGGGAAAATCTCTTGGCGGGCACTGGCGTTGGCGTCTATCTATCTACCAATCGCGGTACGAGCTGGACCAAACTCAACGCTGCGTATCCTTCACAGGGTACTGTTTGGGTAGGAAGCGTTACTGCACTTGCTGTCATCGGAACGTATCTCTTTGCAGGTACGTATGGTGAAATTGGTTCCGGCGTCTTTCGTTCAACAGATAGAGGTGTAAGCTGGGATTCGGTCAACTCAGGCCTGACGAACACGTGGGTCAACGCTCTTGCTGTCTTAGGGACGAATCTCTATGCGGGAACAGGTGATCGATCGTCTGGTCAGGGCGGAGTCTTTCAATCCACCAACAACGGTAAAAGCTGGACGGTGGTCGACGCTGGACTGTCGGGCACGCCTGTCTGGTCGCTTTCTGTTATTGGGACGAATCTTTTTGCTGGCACCGAAGTCGGCGTTTATGTGTCCACAAATAACGGCACAGGCTGGACTCCGGTCACACCGGGCCTGGCTGATATGCCCTTCGACTGCTTTGCAGCCAGCGGGACGAATTTCTTTACGGGGACGTATGGCAGGGGCCTTTATGTTTCCACTAACAGTGGATCGAGTTGGGCTCCTGTCGATTGGGGTCCATCGAATACGGACGTCGTGTCCTTTGCTGCAAGCGGGGTGAATCTCTTTGCGGGCACGCGCGGCAATGGCGTCTTCTTTCAGAACTATTATTACACCTGGATTCCGGTCAGCTCGGGTCTAGCGAACCCAAATATCAATGTTCTAACTGTGAGTGGGTCGAATCTCCTTGCGGGTACCGATGGTGGTGTCTATCTGTCAACCGACGGCGGTACCGGTTGGACTTCGATCACCTCGGGCCTGACGAACTCGTACGTCCATTCTCTCGCGGTCAGTGGGGTGGATGTATTTGCAGGAACAAATGGTGGGGTCTTCCTTTCCACCAATAGCGGCTCTGACTGGATAAGAGCCAACAACGGCATGACGGACACACTTGTACGTGCACTGGCTATTTCCGGCACGAAACTTTTTGCCGGGACGGGGAGTGGAGGCGTCTTCCTTTCCACGAACGACGGATCAAGCTGGACTCCGAAAGATACAGGGCTCACGAACAGATCTGTCTTCTCTCTTGCATTTATTGGGACGAATCTCTTTGCGGGCACTGAAGCCGGGGTCTTTGTTTCCACCACTAATGGCGCAAGCTGGGCGTCAACCAGCTCAGGCCTTCCGATCTCTACGTCGGTCTTTTCCCTTGCTGTAAGTGGGCTGAACCTCATCGCAGGAACCAATGCCGGTGTCTTCGCTTCCAGCAATAGAGGCACGAGCTGGACTGCCGTCAACGCAGGCCTAAAGGACACAAATGTCTCGAGTCTTGCTATCTGTGGGACGGGTGACTATTCGACGTATCTTTACGCAGGTACCGGAGGGGGTGTATGGAGAAGGCGCTTGTCGGAGATGGTTACTTCTGTGGTCCTGTCGACGAGCGAATTGCCGCATAAGCTCCAGCTTCTTCAGAACTACCCCAACCCCTTCAA
>PMJR01000121.1 GCA_003158475.1 Ignavibacteriota bacterium
CTACCACTGAATTACTCCCGCAATCGCTTCTAATGAAATATAGCTCCTGACGCCCGGAATTGCAAGGCGCGAACACAAGCTAGAGGAACAGGAATACCGGCTTATAATCTCGTTCAATTAGCTTGGATTTAAGATGTTCCTTCGTTCGTCTTGACCTTGAAGAGAACGCCCGGAAGAATACATGAACTGTACGACCCGCGGCTTCGTAAACCGCAGGTCGGGGGTTCAATTGACACGGACCTTCCCACCTCAAAGTGATTCGATGTCGAGCTATTAAATTCTTTGAATTTGAACGTACACGAAGAGGGGGGCCACCTCATCGACGCCTTGACCACCACGCTAGGAAAGATTGGCCCTCCCCGCAACTGACGCGACAAGCAGTCTCGGCAATTTTCACCTTTCTTAAAAGGCTTTCGCCTCTTCAGGAAGCGACTCCTGGTTCAGGAACCGAAGGAGATCGCCCCATCGCAAGCCCCTCCCATTTCTTCGTCACTCCTTTAAGCTAAGCAGTTTACTGCGAATCGACCGAACCAGAATTATGTGATTTCAATTCCTCGGTTTCTGCGTAACCAGCGAACTGCTTCTATCTATGTGTGGAAGGCTACCGCCGCTAACATCTAACCGAAGTTCTTTCCGAATTTGTTTTCCTTTCCAATCCGCACGGCCAATCTCTATGCTTACTCATCCATGCATCAGCTTTCTCAGAGCAGCACTCGTGCTTGCCCTAAGTCTGATCGGCTCCGTTTCGAGGGCTCAGGTAGTGCAGGGTATCACTGTCGAGCAGTCAGACGATACGGTGAAGATTCACTATACCGTCAATGCGGGACGCCCTGGAGACCTGTGTAAAGCCGAGCTTCTGGTATCCACAGACGGTGGGCTGACTTTCAATATTAGACCGAAAATGACAAAAGGTCTCGATCGGACGGTTCGCGTCGGGATGCCACATGAAATCATCTGGGTCCCGCTTGCCGAGAACATAGAGATCAATAGTGACAACGTAGTCTTCAAGGTAGTAGCCGACCTTCTCAAGATCAGCGATGAGGTGGAGTTCGTACGCGTCCAGGGGGGGGAGTTCCCGATGGGGGACTACGGGGGCATTGGCCAGCCTGACGAGCTCCCTATTCACTCCGTGACACTGAGCAGCTACGAGCTGGGGATGTACGAAGTGACGAACCAGCAATTCTGCAAATTCCTGAACGAATATCGGAGTCCCGTGGTCAAAACAGGCGAGTTTTCGGGAGAACCGCTTCTCTTTGAATCGGAAGGTGGAATCCACATGAACGGGGTGACCTGGACGGTCAAACAGGGATTAGAAGATTGCCCGGTGTGCAATGTTACATGGTTCGGAGCGAACGAATTCTGCCGCGTGAAGGGGTTTCGCCTCCCGACGGAAGCAGAATGGGAATACGCGGCTCGCGTGCAGGGCAAGAAAGTCCAATTTGCGAACGGAAAAGATCTGGCCGACCCGGAAGACATGAACTATGATGCGTCAAACGACACTCTCAATGCAACCTTCTCAGAAGTTCGTAATCGGGGCGCAATAACGCGAGTGGGCATATTCCCGCCCAATGGTCTCGGGCTATATGACATGAGCGGCAATGCGTGGGAGTGGTGCCAGGATTGGTATAACAGCGAGTATTACGCATCGTTGTTTGCCGACGCCAAACCCGATCCTGCCGGCCCCTGGTTCGGCAATTACAAGGTAATACGGGGGGGAGGCTACGGGAACAATGCGCATGGCATACGGACGACCGGGCGGAGTTTCATGCATCCCGGCCGAAGTAATCCCGATATCGGGTTCCGTGCGGTGCGCAAGTGAACCGGGTACAATGAAATCACTCTCCTATCACTATTATTGAACGGAGGCACGGAATGAGATACGCCATCGCATTAATCCTGGCGTTCTCGGCTGCGACCGGCGGTGCACAGGGAACACATGTAGAATTGAGAAGCTCGCCACTGCACATACGGATTATCGCCGATACAATTCCCCCGGTGCTTGCTCTGAATCCATTCAGGGCGATCGAACCGGGGTACAAATTCCGTGTGCGTGATTCGGTAATCTGGGTCACGGGATCAGTCACGGACCTCGATGGTGTGTCTTCACTCCAGATTGGCGGCAAATTGGTTCCGAACTTCCATGGGGGCAAATTTGCGGCCTTTGTACACCTCATGTGGGGGGAGAACTTCGTGACGATCCGTGCTCTCGACAAGAAACACAATGCGAGGGATACCGTGCTCGCAGTCTACCGGGACCCTCACGCGGACACAACCGCACCCACTGTCGAAATAACGGAGCCCTTTAAGGGGCGGGGCATAAGGCTCCTTCAGAAGACGACGATGTTGCGAGTGGGAGGGACGATCAGCGACGATAATAGCATTGCGGCCGTCTACGTCAATGACCATAGAGTGGATAGCATCGCAGGGGGCTTCTGGCACTACGATCTCCCTACGGATAGCCTGAAGGCGATCTCGGTCAAAGCAGTGGATTCGAGTGGTAATGTCGCGTTCGACTCCTTGATCCTCCCTTCCCATGCTTTCGCGCTTGAGCCCGAAACTGTGCCGATCCCTGTCTCAGGGAAATTCTTCGCCTTGCTCATTGGCGTACAAAGATATCGCCTGCCGGGAATACAGGACCTCAAGAATCCCGTGCGCGACGCGGAAAGCCTCGAAGAGATCCTAAATTCCCAGTACACCTTCGACAGCGAGAATATCACTGTCCTCAAGAATCCTTCGCGCGATAAGATCATGGAGACGTTCGAAAAACTCCACGGAGTGATTAAAGAAGAGGACAACTTCCTGATCTTCTACGCCGGGCATGGCTATCTTGACAAAGAAGCCCACCAGGGGTACTGGTGGCCGTCCGACGCGCATTCGACGAACCCGTCACATTGGATTTCCAACGCGGATCTCCGCGATCAGATCAAGCGGATCAAGGCAAAGCATACTCTTCTCATCTGCGATGCATGTTTCAGTGGAAGCGTCTTTCGCACATCCAGGGGCGGACAAATGGACAACGCGGACATTCCCACTCTGGAGGCATACAAAAGAAGGAGCAGAACCGCGCTTACAAGCGGGGAGGAAGATGTTCCGGATGAGAGTGTATTCACACACTACCTGATCGATATACTCAAGACGAACGAAGCGCGCCATTTCCGGACAATTTCTCTTTATGGCGCCCTGCACGATGAGGTGATCAGCAACAGCCCGAACCGCCAGAGCGTAGAGTATGGTATCATTCAGGAAGCTGAAGACATGGGTGGCGGAGATTTTGTTTTTATCAAACGTGCTGCCGAACCGCGATAAGATCCAAACTGACATCTGGAGATCTCATGAAACACATTCCCTTGTTGCTTGCTGCAGCGTGGCTGGCTCTGAACGGTCCCATCGCAAATGGGCAGATTACGAGCGCTTCCGGAAATATCGAGGTATACTCGCACAAAACCGTCGGGAACCAGTTCGGCCTCCTCCGGACGACGATACTCTTTCCCGCTTCCGGCAATCTTCCCGACCAGGCAATTCGCCAGCAGGGGATTTTGTTCACGCATACATACAATCTCGGAACATTTGATCCGATCGTCTTTTCAATGAACGATCAGTTGACCTTTGGCTTCGAAGGGGCCTTTCGCGTGGGTGTCGGGATCGGGAGCGAAACCCTCGGGCAGCTCTGGGGACCCTTCACGCAGACTGCGATCAAGTATTATGTAGCAGTATGCGATCCTTTCTCGGTGGAGGTGGGGCCGTCCTATACGCACGCATTTCGAAACGGCACAGGCATAACCGCGAAAGGCGGCATTACGATTATCGACATTGGTGCCACCGNNATGATGCAGCATGGGACGCTCAAGGAAAATGGAATCCTCGTGGCAAACCTCCTGCCTGTCCAGATCAGCGGCTCTGTGTTTTTTGATTTTGGTCGCTCGGGACTTGGTGTTCAGTATTTCATCAATGCATCTAACCTGATTTCCTATGTGATCGCGCCAGAGGCGTTGTACTCAGACGACAATCGAGGGGTGGTCTCACGCGGACTCATTAAGAAATACGCCATTCAGCTCGTGTATATATATTAGTCACGGGCTTTACTCCCATGCCCCATTCTGTCGTGCTGACGGCCAGCCACTCACCTCATAGTAGGCCAGAACATGCCCCGTAGCGCCAATCCCCAAACTCCTTCACCGCAGCCGATTTATCTGGGATCAACGCTGGTCGGAAAGCAAATCTCGCACTACCGCGTGATCGCCCACCTCGGGCAGGGGGGGATGGGGGTCGTCTACAGTGCCGAAGACCTCCTGCTGCGAAGAACGGTAGCCCTCAAGCTCCTGTCAAAAGCTCTCGCCGGAGAGCAGCAATACCAGAGACGTTTCCTTCGCGAAGCTCAAACGGCTTCTGCGATCAACCATCCCAACATCTGCACAATCCACGACATCATTGAACAGGGCGAAGACACTGTCATCGTCATGGAGTACGTTGACGGTATCACACTGCGTACCTGGATGCAATCGCAACAAAAAACCATCCGCGGCACCCCGGCAACCGACGAATCGCTGGTCTTGAAGATCATGGATCAGCTTGTGGACGGTCTGGAGGCGGCCCACCAGAAAGGGGTCGTCCATCGGGACATAAAGCCGGAGAACATCATGATCGACAGCCGGCAAAGGCTCAAAATCATGGACTTCGGGCTGGCCAAACTGAAAACGGACAACAACCTCACGAATGCGGGCTCGACACTGGGAACGTTGCGGTACATGGCTCCCGAACAAATACGGGGAGGAGACGCGGACCAGCGAAGTGACATCTATGCCGCCGGCATTGTTCTTTATGAGATGTTTTCGGGAGACATCCCGTGGCAGGCCGACCACAACGCTGCACTGTTGTACGCAAAGACAAACTACCCGCCCGAGCGACTTGCCGATAGAGTGAAAGGATTGTCCCTGGAGCTTAGCAGGATCGTGATGAAGTGCATTGCGACAGAACCCGGGGCCCGTTACGGCTCGCTTGGCGAGCTGAGATCAGACCTTGTAACCTACAAGAACTCATCGGCGACTCAACGAGTCCCGCTCAGCCTGCTCCTTCGTTTGCGCGAGTCTTCCGTACTCACCGGGATCATGCATCCCACCTCCTGGAAATCGAGATCAATCGCGGCTCGCTGGAGGTTATCCCTGGCATTTGTCGGCGTGATTGTCCTTTCGGTCCTGGGGGTAACGAAACTATTCCCCGTGGGCACCGCGAGAATTGCCGTCTTGACTATGCCTGAAGGAGCCAGCGTCGAAATCAACGGCAAGCACATAGGATTGTCCCCGCTGGAAACATCAGGAGTCCCGGCCGGACCTGTTCGAGTCTCCGCGTCCCTTGAAGGATTTACTACAAGAGACACGTCGCTCACGCTGAGCGCGAGAGGATCGGCGTCGTTAACCCTCAATCTTGAGCAAGTGCTAAATCCAGAGGGAGGACCTCCGTCATTGGCCACGGACTCCCATGCACCTCCTCTCAAAAGCATATCCCAGCTCGCTTCGTTCATCATCGAGGATCTCCGCCACAATGCGCACGTTGAACAACAGGCGGTCTTGCTCGCCCCCCTTTCGTTTCAGGATTCGAAAGCGTCAAGTGCGTTTGCTCGGTATTTTCAGAAGCTTCTTGAGGCGCGTCTCGCGAGAGTTCCAGGCTGGAAAGTTGTCCTCCCTCCCACGAATGTGGATCCGGGGGCCGACGACGCCGCCCGGGCTTTCGTCGAAGCGTCGGGCGCTCGTTACCGGTTGGGCGGGAGCTACTGGCGTTACAAGGGAGTCGCTCAATTTTTCGTAACCCTCGAGGACCTATCCTCCAGAACCCTTGTCACCACTACAGAGGCAAGCGTCCCGGCAGGCGCGCTCCGCCTTGCGGGCCTCTCCTCTCAGCCGGGTAATCTCGACCGCATCACGCAGGATGAGCGAGTGATCGCAAAGGGGGAGATCAGTTCCGGTCCTCTGAAACTGGACGTCTGGACTAGCCACGGCGCGGAGAACGTGCTCTATGACGATGGTGACACGCTTGCTGTATTCGTTCGGGTCAATCAGCCCTGCTACCTGCGCGTGATATACAACAGTGCAGACGGGAAACGGTGGCTTATGACAGGATATGACGACGTCTATATCGACCAGAAGAATGCAAACCAGCGTGTACATCTAAAAGAGGCCGAGTGCGGTGAGCCATTCGGTGCTGAAATGATTCAGGCATTTGCACGCAGCGAAAAATTCGAGCGAGTGACCATTGATCGGACGGCCGGCAGTTTCCCCCTAATTGTCGGGGATCTGAAGGAGGTTCTGGCTTTGACGCGGGGAATAAAGGCAACCTCGCCGAAAGTCTCCCAGGTTGAGAAGCGGATCGTCATCACTACCATCCCACGACTGCTCCCGGGCGCCAACGGCGAACGGTGAAGGTATTGAACCCGTTTGCCTTCGGGCGCCTACTCTTTAGCCGGGCAAACTGTTGTTTCCCAGTCCCTGAGACAAATTACTTCTGTCCTGCGCAATACCGAGCGGACCCCCTCCCGCTACTCCCCACTTTCTCACTTCTGCAATTTTGCCAGCGCGGCGATTCCCGTCTGACTGTTCGGAACTAAGCGAAGGGATTCCTTGTAAGCCGCAATTGCCTCGGCGGTCTTCCCTGCGTCAGCGTACCCTTCCCCGAGACTATCCCATGAGTTAGATGACTGCGGAAACGCCTTCGTGTTGACCCTGAACACGATAATGGCGTCGTCCAGTCAACATTGCGCGATGAGCGAGTATCCAAGATTATTGATCAGTCCTTCTGCGTTCGTGAAGTAGCGATGGACGGGGTCAGTGACAAATGAGCGGTACGCGTCGAAGGCCCCGTCAAATCCCCTCGTCTTCAATCCTGCAAGAACTGATTCCTTCCCTCACAAATCGGGAATCATGTCGCTAATCACCCGAGGTGTGCCAGAGAATGAGGTCCATCGCCGGATCTCGATTTGCAGTATAATCTTCGAACGAAGGGCTGACCGCAATCTCCGGGAATGTGGCCGTCCTCTTGTCGTCCCGGGGAGTGCATTATTCCCTTTAGCGCTCGAGCAGATCACATCGACAAGAAGCTGGGACGTGGACTGTTCAGGGAGAGAAGGTTCAGCGCCAATAATCAAGCCCGACGATTCCTGACACACAACGGCCATTCGAAGAAAGTAAGGGCGACCCCTTGACGTTTCCTCATTGACATTCCCCGGGCCGCTGTTCGCCAGCGCGGCCTCTCCTCCGCCCCCCCCAGGACAACCCCCCGTACCAGGGGCCTCGAGAGACTCCGCGGACGCCAGCGGCCCGGGAAACCAGCATACCTGCCTCAATACCCCAGTATGACGATTGATGCGGAAATATCGAACGAGTGAGAATTGTTGCTGACCAGGAGGTCCGATGACGAGATTGTCGATGTTAACGTGGGATTGACGCCGCCGCTGCTGTGGAACGATGACCCCGTCGTGCTGCCGGAATACGGCGACCTGGCATACGACCAGCTTGCAGCGAGCGAGAGCTCGATGTTCGATTGGATGCGATGAGCGAGAACAAACGATCCCGCCAGGCTCTCGGTCTTGAAGGCGTTCGGTCCGCCGCTGAAGGAGTCCGTGTTAGAAAGAGACGGGTCGACAAAGCTGTAGCTCGATGAGAGCGTGGATCGCGTCCCGTAGGTGCTGTAAGGCTGGTACGTTACGCCGATTGAAGCGGTGGTCCTGTCGGAGAGACCATACGTGAAGTTCGTATTGGCATAAAACGCCTTGTAGGGCGTGTAATACGACGTGAAATTGTCCCCCGTCGTGGTCGTCGTGGTGGTCGGTGTGCTGGCAGTAGAGTTGCTCGTGGAGAACGACGCGTAGTCGCTCGGTCTGAGCGTGTAGTGGGGTGTGAGAACGAATGCGTACTGCCCATTGTGCAGAGCCGGCAGTCTGAACCCGGTGATCACGTAGAAGCTGCTCAAATCCTGCGAGACCGCCGCGGCTGTTGTTGCCACGATACAGACAAAGACTGCGATTGCGGATTTCATAGCTGATCTCCCTTATTATGTTGTGAGATATGGTTAGTGCAGCGATGACGCCATCGTATCATCGTTTGCCATTCCGTGTCCTGCACTTAAGGGAGTTGACGGTGCGGCTTCTCCTGCTCCGCCCGCGTGAATTCAGCAATGATAACGTGAGTCTTCGAGTCTCAAACGCTGTGCCACGTGATGCTTTGAGGAAAGGGTACGAAAGCGGGGCGAAAGTGAATGTCCGTGGGAATTCTGCAGCAGCGAGTGTCTCTTCCCGGATGGTCTCCGTTCACTAATGAGGACATGATTCGAGGCTGCTGAGAACTTTGTTCGCAAGGAACCCGCACTCTCTGAATGCTGAAACCTCGGGATGAAATTGTGGGTGCAATCACGCAAACAGCCGACCCGCAGACTGCGGACCGGCTGTTTCGTGCCTGACGGCGGCTCGGAGCGTAAAGTTGGGTTCACACTTTCAGAACGATCCGTCCGCGGCCGTGGCCGGTCTGGCTCAGGTCATGTGCAGCCCGGGCCTCTTTCAGGGGGAACACTTTGCCTGATCCTGCCTTGATCGTCTTGGTAGCGACACCGTCGGCAATGTCTTTCAAACGGATCGGTGAACCCTGCCGTGACGAAAGGGCTTTCACACCAAGCGCCTTGGCCCTCTCCTGGGAAGGCATGCCGGCAATGGTGACCAGGACTCCACCCTTCTTGAGAAGTTGGTAGGATTTCTCCAGAACTTCACCCCCGACGGTATCGATGACCACATCGACGTCCTTAACCGCCGCTTCGACGGGACCCTTCTTGTAGTCGACAACCAGCTCGGCTCCCAGGGATTTGACGAAATCGACGTTGGCCGTCGAAGTAGTTCCTATCACCTTTGCCCCCTTCTGATGCGCCAATTGAACGGCGAAAATCCCCACCCCTCCGGAGGCTCCCTGGATGACGACGGTTTGTCCAGCTTTTACTCCGGCGTCCTCGACGGTCTGCCATGCCGTGAGGGCTCCCACAGGCAACGTGGCGGCTATTTCAAAACTCAGGCCGTCCGGCTTGGCAGCCACGGCAGCAGCCTTGGCGATCGCGTATTCGGCGTAGCCTCCCTGAGCCAAGCCAAAGACCGCCTCACCGCTTTTCAGGCCGGTCACCCCGGGTCCGATTTCTTCAATCGTTCCCGAAACGTCGATGCCGGGGGTATATGGGAGCTGGATGGGCATAAAGTCTTTCAGATATCCGGCCCGGAACTTCCAGTCCACCGGGTTGACCCCCGCGTAGTGGACCTTGATCAAGACTTCTCCTGTAAATCTCACGAGCGGGCGACTTGCATAAGTAAATTCTATTCATTACAGAGATTTAGTGTGTATCGGGTAGTAAGCACCCGCGGTTGCCATAACCTTCGAAAGGACTCGTCATGCTGCGCATCATAATGCCTGCATTGCTCCTCATGTTCCCTCTTGGACTATTGGTAGTAACGGCGGGGGAGGGAGACCCCTTGCTCAGGGACGTATCGCCATACCAGGCCGATAGCGTACTGTCAAGCCAGGGGGTATCGGGCAACTGGACTTCAGACGCTCCCGGGGTCCGACACCGTGTTACCCCAAGCGACCTGCCTAAACCATATGAGTCCAAATCGGTCGACAATGGCCCCCACTTAGTCGAGCGGCCGGCCAACGCGTGGCCAAAGGTTCCCCCGGGATTCAAGGTCGAGGAGTTCCTGACCGGGCTCGACAATCCACGCCTCATCCGCACCGCCCCCAATGGGGATATCTTCGTTGCGGAAAGTCGTCCTGGACGGATACGCGTCTTGCGGGGAGCAGACGGGGCTGACCATCCGGAGGTCAACCAAGTCTTTGTCTCGGGGCTTGACAGGCCCTTTGGCATCGCATTCTATCCGCCGGGTCCCGACCCGGAATACATCTACATCTGCAATACGGGGACTGTCATTCGGTACCCCTACCGCTCAGGTATCCTCGAGGGCCGTGGCACGCCGGATACAATCGTTTCCGACATTCCGGGAGGAGGGTTGCTCCGCGGCGGCGGACACTGGACACGCGATATCGCTTTTTCGAGGGATGGGAAGAAGATGTTTATCTCGGTCGGCTCGCATTCCAACGTTTTCGAGAATTCCAACGAGAACGAGGATCGGCGTGCGGATATTCTGGAATACAATCCCGACGGAACGGGATTCCGGATCTATGCATCCGGGATACGCAACGCCGTCGGTATCGCGATCCACCCGCAGTCGGGGGAACTCTGGGCCTCGGTCAATGAACGTGACGGTCTGGGAGACGACCTTGTGCCGGACTACATCACGCGAGTCAGGGAGGGCGGCTTTTACGGCTGGCCGTGGTACTATATCGGCGGAAACCAGGATCCGCGTCACGCCGGCGAGCATCCGGAGCTTCGGGAGAAGGTCCTCATTCCCGACATCCTGCTCCAGTCGCATTCGGCCTCGCTCGAAATGACGTTTTACGCGGGAGGGCAGTTTCCGCGGGAATACGTCAATGATGCTTTCGCCTGTGAGCACGGCTCCTGGAACCGGTCATTCCGCACGGGCTACAAGCTGATCCGTGTTCCCCTCCGCAACGGAGTGCCCGCGGGTTTGTATGAAGATTTCATGACCGGCTTTGTGACCCCCGACGGGAACGTCTGGGGACGCCCCGTGGGAGTGACCGTGACGAAAGGGGGGGCGGTCCTCGTGACCGACGACGGTGCGAACGTGATCTGGCGGATTTCGTACCGTGGGCGATAGGCCGCAGGAGACGTGCAGCGCGGAATGAGGGATCTCCGCGGGGATCAGAGCCTCTTGAGCATTGTTGCGTTCCGTGGGGCTTGACTCCCTGGTCCGGCGGCGGGAGCGGAGGAGATGATATCCCGAGCGAGAGTGCAGTGAAGGCGAAACATCACCCTCGCAAGACCTCAAAGTGACACTGACATTTGCGGCGCCCGTCACGTTTGTCCTGCTGAAAATCATCGGGGCGACAATGGGAATCAAGAGCAACGAGCAGCATCAGTCCGAAGGTCTGGACCTGGTCGAAAACGAGGAAAAAGGGTATCACGAACTCGCGTAGGGTCCCCGGTCGCGCCGGCCGGATCAGAAGGGACCTTGAAGCGCTAGTCCATGAACAACCAGACCTCGGAACCGTCCCTGTCATTGTTCACGTAGACCGTTCCTCCGACCTTGCTTAGGAACGGGAGCAATCCCTTCCAGCCGATCGTGACGGTGTTGTCGTCCTTGCCCCCCGCCTCGAATTCCATCTCCCCCAGTTTCATGCGGAACGTCCGCTCGCCGTTCTTGTATGTCTCCAGCACAACGCTCCCTTCGGTTCCGGCGTGACGGGGAGGGTCGATGTCTTTCATATACAGCGTGACTTCGGAGCCGTTGTCAGGGTCCGTCGCATGGACTGTCTCCCGGGTCCCATCCAGGACGTCGCGGAGCATTTGTTTTGTGATAAGCTCGTTGTTCCCATGTTTGTTCAGATGCATGGAGCCGTCCTTGTCGGCCTCGAGCATGGCGACCGCGATTTCCCGCGTGACCGCGATCTTTGTCAATTCTCCATTTTCGTTTTTTACTTCGATCCACAGGGCCGATCTGGAAGAACCAGCCTGTGAAGCCGAAGAGGCGATGAGGAGGCAGGCGAAGGCAAGCAGACACCGTTGCAGGATATTCATGTGAGGGCCTCGGCAGAGTGTTGTGGAATGGGTGACTCCTAACGATACGAGGCTGGAGAGAGAAAGTTTCCCTTCTGAGGAGGACGGATGAAAGGGGCACAGATTTGCCGTTCCAGATGTTGATTATTGTACTCAGGGGGGGTACTTTGGAGAGATATGAAGACGCTATTACCTGTTGCCGCTCTTTTGATGTGCCTTGTCGCTTGTTCATCTTCTCAGGGCACAGCCCCTCATATCCGTGTTTCAGAGGATATCGAGGTTTTCCGGATAGCACCCCATTCCTACGTGTATGTGTCCTACTTCGAATTGCCCCCTTGGGGGAGGGTTCCTTCGAACGGCCTGGTCCACATTTCGGACGGCGAGGCCCTCCTGTTTGACACCCCCATGAGCGATTCACAGACGAAGACACTGGTGAGGTGGATTACCGATTCACTCAGGGTGACAATTAAGGGCCTTATTGCCAATCACTGGCATAAAGACTGCATCGGCGGGCTGAGATACATCAAGAGCATCGGCATCCCTTCCTACGCGAACGAAAAGACAATCGCCGTCGCCAGACTCAAAGGTCTCCCGGTCCCCGAACACTCATTCCGTGATTCGTTGACAGTTCGCGTCGGCAGGGATGTGGTACTCAGCAGATATTTCGGGGCCGCCCACACAACTGATAACATCGTTTCCTGGATACCCTCCGAACACATTCTGTTCGGCGGGTGCATGGTGAGAGAGCTGTCGGCGACCACACCCGGGAACACGGCAGACGCCGATCTGGCAGCATGGCCGCTGACTATAGGCAGGGTGATAACGTCGTATCCGGCTGCGGTGATCGTCATTCCCGGCCACGGTGCGATAGGCGGCACTGATCTCCTCAGACATACGCGGGATCTCCTCGCGAAAACGAAATAGAAAAACACCCCGCCGCTGGGATTTCAGTGGTTTCCTCTTTGCAGAGGATACCGACTTTGTGACTCACGCGATGATCATCGCACAATCCAAGCCGGCGCAGCCTGAATTCAGAGGAAATGGCAGCGATTTTTTTGGAGATTATTAGGTAATTTGTCGAGATCACTTGACATTTTGTACGCCATTGTTATTTTATATTATGTAAAGCTATTCAAAACTGCACATCCTCCTAATTTTCTAAGGGACGATGGAAAGAGTGCGGAGCATGATAAGGCGAAACCGCCATAACGGCTTGCGGTTTTTCCTCTTCGTTCATTTGAGGGAGGTACAGGATGATTGACCGCCCACTTCGCGGTCTGCCGGAAGAGCAGGGGCTCTACAGTCCGCACAACGAGCATGACGCTTGTGGTATCGGTTTCGTAGCAAGCGTCAACGGCGCGAAATCCCACGACATTATCGTCAAGGGGATCCAGATCCTGGTTAATCTGATCCACCGCGGCGCTTGTGGCTGCGACCCTGAGACCGGCGACGGTGCAGGAGTGCTGATCCAGATTCCTCACAAGTTCTTTGCACGCGAATGCGCCAAACTGGGATTCACACTTCCGGCTTCCGGTGAGTATGGCGTCGGCGTGACCTTTCTACCGGTCGAGCCGCATCCTCGCCTTCAGTGTGAAGGACTTATCGAGCGCATCGCCCAGGAAGAGGGACTGTCGCTGCTGGGGTGGCGTGATACGCCGATCAACGGCGACGCCATCGGCCGCATTGCGCGCGCTTCGCAGCCCTACATTCAGCAGGTTTTCCTCGGCCGTGGCAAAGGGATGACCGATGATCAACTCGAGCGCAAGCTGTACGTCGTCCGCAGACGAGTGGAAAATGCCGTCGCCGCTTCTGACATTCCCGACAAGGAGTTCTTCAGCATCCCATCCATGTCCGGACGGACCGTCGTCTACAAGGGACTGCTGCTTGCTCCGCAGATTGCAGAGTTCTATCCCGAGTTGAGCGATCCGGATGTTGTCAGCGCGTTGTGCCTGGTCCATCAGCGTTTTTCGACGAACACGTTTCCCACCTGGCAGCTTGCCCATCCCTACCGGTTCATCGCGCACAATGGAGAGATCAACACTCTCCGGGGGAATGTGAATTGGATGCACGCCCGGCAGTCGGTGTTCGCCTCCCCGCTGTTCGGCGAGGATATGAAGAAATTATTCCCCATCATCCAGCCGGGTGGAAGCGATTCTGCGAGCTTTGACAATGCCCTGGAGCTTCTGGTGATGGCAGGACGGAGCCTTCCCCATGCGATGGCCATGCTGATTCCAGAGGCTTGGGCGAACAATCCGTACATGAATGCCCAGCGAAGGGCTTTCTATGAATACCATGCTTCGTTGATGGAGCCGTGGGACGGCCCTGCTGCAATTGCCTTCACCGACGGCAGAGTTATCGGTGCAACGCTCGATCGTAACGGACTCCGGCCGGCGCGCTATATGGTGACGCGCGATGGTTTGGTCATCCTCGCCTCCGAATCAGGCGTGCTGCCGGTAAAGCCGGAAGAAGTGAAGATCAAGGGGCGCTTGCAGCCCGGTAAGATGCTGCTTGTGGATACCGTCGAGGGACGCATCATTCCCGACAAGGAACTGAAAGCTTCGCTGTATGGTCGCAACCCCTATGCCCTCTGGCTGAAGGAGAACCAGATCACCATCGATGATCTTCCGGAGCCGCCGCGCGAGCACGGGACCGACCATGAAACCATCCTCTGCCGGCAGCGTGCCTTTGGCTACACTGACGAAGATCTGAAATTCATCCTCGGCCCAATGGCGGAAAAAGGAATAGAGCCGATCGGATCAATGGGCACGGACACGCCATTGGCATGCCTCTCGGACAAACCCCAGCCGCTGTTTAATTATTTTAAGCAGCTCTTCGCCCAGGTGACGAATCCGCCGATCGATCCCATACGGGAAGAGATGGTGATGTCGTTGATCAGCTATATCGGCAACGAGCGGAATATCCTGGCCGAAACTCCGCAGCATTGCCATACGCTCAAGATGCCTGAACCGATCGTCACGAATCGGGACCTCGAAAAACTTCGCAGGGTGTCGCAGGGCGATTTTCTTGCCACAACACTGCCTCTGTTGTTTCCCGTTGAAGAGGGGGTCAAAGGTCTCGAGCGCGCGTTGGATCAACTTTGCCGTCGTGCTTCACTTTCCATCAAGTCAGGGTATTCGGTGTTGATCCTCTCCGACCGTGGGATCGACAAGGATTATGCCCCCATTCCAAGCCTTCTTGCGTTGGCGGCCGTACACAATTACCTGGTACGCGAAGAAACACGCACGCAGGCGGCGCTGGTCATTGAATCCGGCGAACCACGAGAAGTGATGCATTTCGCGTTGCTGATCGGCTACGGAGCGAGTGCCATCAATCCGTATCTTGCCATCGAGACGTTGGAGGATATGGTGATACGTGGGCACGTGCCGTCCGAGCTTACGTTCGAGAAGGCCCTGACGAATTTCAAAAAATCCATCAACAAGGGGCTGCTCAAGACTTTTTCCAAGATGGGAATCTCCACGCTTCAGAGTTATCGCGGCGCCCAGGTGTTCGAAGCAATCGGGCTGAATGCGGAATTGATTGAGAAGTATTTTACCGGTACGGCGTCACGCATCGGCGGCATCGATCTGGCTGTGTTGGCACATGAAGCCGTGCTGAAGCACCAGTACGCGTTCAAGTCCATCACGGAATCGTCTACCGAGCTTCTTGTAGGGGGCAACTACCAATACAGGATTGACGGCGAGTACCACCTGCTCAATCCTCTGACAATTTCGAAGCTTCAGCAGGCGGTGCGGCAGGAAAATCCCCAGACATTCAGGGAGTACACCGATCTGATCGATCGCCAGAACGGTCAACTCTGCACGCTGCGGGGACTGCTCGAGCTGAAGAAATCCGGCACGCCGATCCCTCTCGATGCAGTGGAACCTGCAAAGGAGATTGTTAAGCGGTTTGCGACAGGCGCAATGTCGTTCGGCTCAATTTCGAGAGAAGCGCACGAGACCCTGGCAATCGCCATGAACCGCATCGGCGGCAAGTCGAATACCGGTGAGGGGGGCGAAGACGAAGCACGGTTTGCCCGTGATGAGAACGGCGATCTGCGGCGGAGCGCGATCAAGCAAGTGGCGTCCGGCAGATTCGGTGTGACCACCAATTATCTGGTGAACGCCGATGAACTGCAGATCAAAATGGCACAGGGAGCGAAGCCTGGTGAGGGCGGCCAGCTTCCCGGTCATAAGGTGGATGAGACCATTGCCCGGGTGCGTCATTCGATTCCGGGTGTGGGATTGATTTCGCCGCCGCCGCATCACGATATATATTCCATTGAAGATCTCGCGCAGCTTATCTATGACTTGAAGAACGTCAATCCGAAAGCACGGATTTCCGTGAAACTGGTGTCGGAAGTTGGTGTGGGGACCGTGGCTGCCGGTGTGGCAAAAGCCCATGCCGACATGGTGCTCATCTCGGGTGATTCGGGCGGGACCGGCGCGTCCCCCATCAGTTCCATCAAACATGCCGGCGTTCCCTGGGAACTCGGTCTTGCCGAGACGCATCAGACCCTTGTCATGAACGATCTCCGCGGCCGCATCAGGGTCCAAACTGACGGGAAACTCCAGACAGGACGTGATGTAGTGATCGCCGCACTTCTGGGCGCAGAGGAGTTCGGCTTCTCGACAATGCCGCTCATTTCCATGGGCTGCCTCATGATGCGCAAATGTCATTTGAATACCTGTCCGGTCGGGATTGCCACGCAGGATCCGGCGCTCCGTGCCAAATTCCACGGGACTCCGGAAAACGTGATCACGTTCTTCTTCAATATCGCCGAGCAGGTGCGCGAATATATGGCGCAGATGGGATTCAGGCGGTTCGAGGAAATGATCGGTCACGTGGACATGCTCGAAACCAGGAAAGCCGATACGCACTGGAAGGCAAAAGGACTCGACCTCTCTGCCATTCTCTTCATGCCGCAAGTGCCAAGCAGGATTGCGCGGCGCTGCATGATTGCGCAGGACCACGGACTTGATCAGGCGCTCGACTATAAGTTGATTGACCATGCACGGGAAGCAATCGATAACGGAACACCGGTGGAATTTAAGTTGCCGATTCGCAATGTCCATCGTACGGTCGGAGCGATGCTCAGCGGCGAGATCGCCCGTAAGTATGGGTCAACAGGACTGCCGGATAACACGATCAAGTTCAAATTCACCGGATCGGCAGGACAAAGCTTCGGGGCGTTTTTGGCGAAGGGTGTGACGCTGGAGCTTGAAGGCGATGCCAACGACTATGTGGGGAAGGGACTTTCAGGCGGCATGCTCGCGATCTATCCTCCCCGTGCATCCACGTTCCGTCCTGAAGAAAATATTCTCATCGGCAACGTCGTCTTGTACGGTGCAACGAGCGGTGAAGCGTATTTTAACGGTGTCGCAGGCGAACGGTTCGCCGTGCGCAATTCCGGAGCCACCACAGTGGCGGAGGGCGTCGGGGATCATGGATGTGAATATATGACCAAAGGCCTGGTCGTGGTTCTTGGCAAGACCGGCCGCAACTTTGCCGCAGGCATGAGTGGAGGGATTGCGTATGTGCTTGACGAGAAGGGCGATTTTGCAGAACGGCGGTGCAATACGGCGAGCGTTGACCTGGAACCGTTGACGGAGGAAGACGACATCAAGACGTTGCGGGATCTGATCGTCAATCATGTGGATCGGACGGGCAGCGTGCGTGGAACATTCATTCTCGAAAGCTGGGAGCAAATGCTTCCGAAGTTTATAAAGATCTATCCGCATGAGTATAAACGCATGCTGGGCATGCCGCGTAAAGGTGAACAGCCAGCGGCGCCTGTCCCGGTCCCACAGGCGGTTTCTGCACGAACAGTGTTGGCATAGTCCTCGAAGAAAGATGAGTTATGGGTAGAGTAACCGGATTTATAGAATTTCCCAGGGAAGTTGCGCAACGGCGCCCCACGGTTGATCGCGTAAACGATTGGCAGGAAGTCTACCTGCCCTTCCCTGAAGAAAAGCTCCGCACGCAGGGTGCTCGGTGCATGGACTGCGGTGTGCCGTTCTGCCACAACGGATGTCCGCTAAACAATATCATCCCGGACTGGAATGATCTTGTGTACCACGGGCGATGGAAAGACGCGATTCGGCAACTCCATGCCACGAATAATTTTCCGGAGTTCACGGGACGTGTCTGTCCGGCGCCGTGCGAAGCTGCATGTGTCCTGGGAATTAACGAACCTCCCGTTACGATCAAGCAGATCGAACGCGCCATTATCGATCGCGCGTTCGAGGAAGGATTTATTCATCCCGAACCCCCCTCCGTCAAGTCAGGCAAACGGGTGGCGGTGGTAGGATCCGGCCCCGCAGGACTCGCCGCCGCGCAACAGCTTTCGCGTGCAGGCCATGCGGTTACGGTATTCGAGAAGAATGATCGCGTCGGCGGACTGCTCCGCTATGGCATTCCAAATTTCAAGATGGAAAAGCACCTTATCGACCGGCGTCTTGAGCAGATGCGGGGTGAAGGGGTGACATTCCAGATAAATGCCCATATTGGGAAAGAAATACCCGCCGAAGATTTGAGAAAGCAGTTCGACGCGATTCTTCTCGCTGGTGGTTCGGAACAGGCGCGAGATCTCGATGTCCCGGGACGCGAGTTGAAAGGGATCCACTTTGCGATGGAATTTCTTCCGCAGCAAAACCGGAGGAATGAAGGCGATACCGTCCCGGCAGGCGAAGAAATCCTGGCGACGGGGAAGCATGTGGTCATTATCGGCGGCGGCGATACTGGTGCCGACTGCCTTGGCACGTGTCATCGCCAGAAGGCGGCATCAGTGACACAGTTTGAACTCCTGCCTAAGCCTCCGGATTTGCGCTCGCCTCAAACTCCCTGGCCACTCTGGCCGCTGCAACTGCGGACGGAAACCTCTCACGAAGAAGGCGGTGTGCGTGATTGGAGCGTGTCGACAGCACGGCTTGTGGGCGACAAGAATGGAAACGTCAAAGAGCTCCAGGCTTTAAGAGTCGGTTCTCCTCCAAAGTTCGAGCCGAAAAAGGGCTCGGAGTTTTCTATCAAGGCAGATCTTGTCCTTCTCGCAATGGGCTTTCTTGGGCCGGTCAAGAACGGTCTCCTGGAACAACTGGGCGTCCAGCTTGATCAACGGGGAAACGTAGCGACGAATGGGAATTATATGTCATCGGTTCCCGGCGTCTTTGCGGCGGGTGACATGCGGCGCGGTCAGTCGCTGGTGGTGTGGGCGATTTCGGAAGGACGCAAAGCGGCTGCAAATCTCGACCGGTATCTTGCCTCCACAAATCACACCTTGTAGAATTCTGACATCTCGTTCACCGGCTGCAACTCTGTTCTAGGGTGAATTGGGACAAGGAGTGATTGTCGGAGGACAATGCCTGCAGAGAGTTCCCGCAATAACAGGAAACCCGGTCTGAACTTCATGGTGTCAACCCTCCGCAACATGGTAAAAGGTCCCCGGCGCTTCATTGACCACCCCGCCGGCGGGATTTCGGTGGTTTCCTCTTTGCAGAGGACACCGACTTTGTGATTGTGGCTCCTTTCGGAACCGGGCCTTTGATCTTCATTTTTGCAAGTGAATAGGCGTAGGCTTCTTTGACGAGTTTCTTGATATATGCCTTCGGGAAGTCACCTGTCTTCTTCACGAGTATGTATCGGTATTGATTACCCTCACCGAGCAATAGTCCTTCCGGATCGGCGATTTTGGACCCCCAGTAGAAACCGAAATGAACATTGTAGGAGCTCCTCCCGACAGCAATGGAACAGAAGGTGTCTCCCACCTTATCCGTTGGTGACCATCCACACGCAACCGCGTTGTAGTTGTCATATATGAGCTCGTTCGCCTCCGGATACAGCTTCCACACAAACTCTCTCAGCCATAAGGCCCTGTCTTTGACATCATCCGGAAATGGCCTCAGGAATTTCACGAGGTCTTTCGTGTCTTTCGCGCTCATAGAGATTACCCATGATTATGAGTTAAATGGCGGGACGGTTATCATGTGAATTATCGGAGACGTCTGTTTTTTAGCGAATTGCTCGTTATCTTCGAAGCAAGGGACGATATCTTCACACAATAACAATCTCCCGGGAAAAATGCTATGAATCGAATTCTCCTTTCCTCCGCCGCCGTGGCATCGATAGTGTGTTTGGTAGCCGTATCACAAGCTGCGAATTCATTTCCGGCAGGTAATCCGAGCCGGTCCCAGGTACAATATCGGTGGATCAGTTCCGAATACGGCGGCGGAGGGTATGTTACCGGTATCATACAGCATCCTGCTAATCCAAACATCCTGTATATACGAACCGATGTCGCCGGACTCTTTATGAGCGTTGATGGCGGCAAGACCTGGAAGGCCATTAACAACGGAATGACTGAAGGATATCACCACAATGTTGAATCCTTCGCGATCAACAGGATGAATCCCAATGTGTTGTTCCGTGCCTCGGGGGAAGCTCGCGGTCATGAAATGGTCTCTGCGATTCATAAAAGCACCGACGGGGGGATTACATGGAAACTGGTTACAAACAAGCCGGACTTTTTTGGAAACGGTGCGACAAGGTTTTATGGGGAGAAAATCGGGGTTGACCCTTTTGATGGCAATTTTGTTGCTGCAGCAAGCAACACGAAAGGGATCTGGTTGAGCAGTGATGGAGGCGACACGTGGAGCTTTGCAGGGCTTGAAGGTGAACCTTTCTGCTGTCTAATGTTCCACCCATATGCCAAAGACATCCTTTATGCGGCAACGCTCGATTCTTTGCCGTTCGCAGATTATTTGTACCCACCCGGTTCCTACAGCCGGAAACTGACAGGCAGGCTTTATCTCTCTACGGACAAAGGTTCAACCTGGAACATTGTGTTCGAGAAACCAGGGGTCAGCATTACGAATCTTGCATTCGACAAGGACAATCCGGCCACGATTCTTGCAACATTCCGCAACGATGGCATTTACAAATCGATCGATCGGGGCAGAACATTCACAAAAGAAACAACAGCTCAGGGCATGGCCGATTTCTCAACGATCTCGGCGGATCCCAACGACAGGGGAGTGTTTTATGCTGCAGTCTGCCAATACCCCTCGCCGGGCAATTATGCGCCACTCCCGCTCTATAAGTCGATGGACCACGGTGAAACCTGGGAACTTATCAAGAGAGACTACCAGTGGAATGAGTTCAAACATTTTGCGGGAGGATATCAACGCCCCGAACAAATCGGTTGGGCGATTTCGAAGTTCGTCGTTGATAACAACAATCCGGCAAAATTCTATTTGATGGATTGGTTCGGCATCTGCGTAAGCACGGATTCATGCCGGACATGGGACGCGAATCATTTCAAAGGGATAGGAAACATTTGCCTCGAGATGATCACTGCCGATCCGGTAGTGCCTGGCAAAGTGATGTTCGCAGGTGCAGACATCCAACCCTGCGTGAGCAGAGATGGGGGGAGAACCTATACCTCTTTTCCCACACTGGGAGCAAAACAGAACTATTATTCCAGTACTGTGATCTGCCCGTCGCTGTTCAAGAGCGGACTTATCGTTTACGGAGCGACAAACAGCTCGGATCGGCTCAGCGCGATTTGC
>PMJR01000001.1 GCA_003158475.1 Ignavibacteriota bacterium
TTCCCATTCTCTTCGTCATCCATCAACCATTGCCAAGTGTCAGAGCCTATGTCATACAAGAATGTTGTATGGAAGAGGCTACTGTCACTAAACTTGAATAAGAACGCAATCCTATCGCCTTTCCGTTTCGCATGACCGATAACTGGATTCGAAAGCCCATTGCCACTAGTTGCATCGAGCCAAAAACATGCATACTGACTTGATAGTTGATCCCAACCAATGAATACAATTGCTTCATACATCGCTTCACCACTACTGCTATTCTTTTCACGTGACACTTCATGAAATTGGACATACTGATGACCCAGCACCCATTCTGCAATAATATCGTGCGTCGTTTCTTTTCCTTCTATGGTACCTTGTAGTACCCACTTCCCGATAAAGTGATCAAGCAAGGAATCCTGGAATGTCGTTTGTTGTGCTGAAACAGACAAAGACATTAAGCTAACCAGTAGGAATATCCCCAGGAATATTTTCATTGATGAGTCTCCATAATCATGATTTTGGCGCCTACCCGACTGAAGCTAACCTGCGGCGGATGTTACGACGGTTCGGTAGCCAATCCGGTCCGGAGTTATTTTGTGGAATTGGTATTAGGCTTCTTTGCGCCGGTGACTGTCAAGGGCCACGATATTCCCCAGGCAGCGCCACGAATGTTCCTCACCTGCTGCCGTGTTGAGGGATAGTATACTGAGCGCGTGAGCGCTATTCAAGTGACGGGTATATCGATTGTGAATCGGGCGTTGTGGGGCTTTCTTTTTGCGATAATCGTGAAATATCGCCTCATGGCCCTGACTCAAGAATGTCTCGACTATGGGAGATATCCCATTGGAATCCGGTTCAAAGGGCTGAAAGAAGAGACCATCAGGAAAATCTCAATCGACGGAGACCCAACAGACGGCTCGATCTATCTATATGATGACGGGACTGTACCCATCAGTAACAGGAAGAACATGAGGGACTATCTCGAAAGGCTCTCGGTCCTGATGAGTGTGAAGGTGCGGTGAACTCAACAACAAAAAGAAGAAAACAAGACCTTAAGACCCCCAAAGCCGTCTCACTCATATGGGAAAGCGGAACGGGCAGGGTTTTCCGCCGGAGGCGAAGCGGATCTTTTGTTTTATATTTTTGTGACCCTGGAATACGACGGTGGGGGTAGGATCCGCCCACTGCCCCGTTTTCTTTTCGGAGACCCAAGAATTCACCCTTTTGCACCGCGAAAAAGACGCTGGAAACCGGCACTAACACCTTGGAAACATTGGAGAAAATGAACAGAATAGCTATAGTAATTCAGAAGGGAGGTGAGTTTATGAGTGCGAAAGCAAGAAGAATACTTTCATTACTCAATGATCCCAGACGGCGAACAAGAGTTCTGGACTCTCTTAACAAAAGTACGCTTGATGATGTCGCGCCATTTGCAGGAGACAAAGGAGAGAAATTCCTGCGAGAACTTAACGAGATGGCGGATCTGGAAGGCAATGCTGGACGAAAAGAAAGCCCCGAGGGGTGATCCCGACGTTTTCAAGTGTCTCAGCTGGCAGGAAGCACTGGAAGCCCTACGATGCCCCTCCCGATTGGGATTCCGGCGTGGAGGAAGGAACCCATGGATGAGGACGCACTGTCTCGGACGCTATTCCGCCTCCCGAAACGAGAGACCGTATCCTCGGGGAGTTCAATGCGTCGACGTTGGATCCTGTTGGACCTTTGGGAGGCGGTCAAGGGATGAAAGTCTTGAGCGAGATGAACTCCCTGACAGATGAACACGATGAATTCGCCAAGAACGCGGGGTCGCCGGAGGATTTCCGCTGCTGGTACCCAATTCGTTCGACTTTAGAGAAATCTCCCTTTAAGATCTCCGGAACCAGATCTTGCGGGATATATAATGTGGGTAGCTCTCTATTGGACGAAACATCATATTAAATCTGCGTTAAGGCGGATTGTGTGTTTCGTAACGATGTCACGGAAATACCTGTCAATGTTCCTTTCCTTGCGGATGCAAGAATCGGTTCTCGTGAGAAATGTCAGATTTGAGAGGCGTTTGACAAGACCGGAGTTGGGATTGTACATTGCGTCCAAACTCTTCACTGTTCTTCGCAATTGATCGTGGCCCTGCGGCGATGAGGAGTCGACTCCTCCCTTTCTTGATCCCCTCCGATCGCTGCTCGCTAAAGGGTTCTCTTGCTCGATTCTGTTCTCTCATCGCCTGATATGCCGAAAGGAGATTTGAGGTGCACGAGAAGTTCTCATCACGCTCCCTTGTTTATGTGTCGGTAATCCTGCTCCTGACGGGATGCAAGAAAAACGAGCCGCCGCCGGTTGGTCCTACTCCACCGCAACCCACCGACACTAATTGGGTGACCCATTCTCAGTTGGACATCCCATGGCCTGGTCTGGCAAATTCAGCTTGGCCGATGGTTAACCATGACCCACAACACACGGGAAGGAGTCCGTATCGTGGGCCGCAGCAAGGGAAGGTAGATTGGCTGTTTAACGCGGGCTTTATTATCTACACAACACCCGTCATTGATCAAGATGGTACTGTCTATTTCGGATCTTTCAACCGGTATTTCTATGCCGTCACTCCATCAGGTTCTCTGAAGTGGCAATCGTACGGGGGAGGTAGCGACAGTTCTCCCCTCATTGCCAGCGATGGCAGCATCTATTGCTTCGGTGGAGGTGCTTCACAAGTCTATACGTACGTGTACTCTTACGATAGGAACGGCAATCTGAATTGGCAATTCATAGTAGATGAATACGAATCCTATTCGTCCCTTGCAATCTCGAAGGATGGACAAACGATCTACTTGGCAGCGGCACACTTGTTCGCACTTGGAAAAGACGGGACTCTGCGCTGGAAACTCCTACCTGATAGCACCGATAAATGCCATTATTCGTTGGCAATCAGCCCGGACGGAGCCACACTTTATGTACCAGGATTCAAAGCCCTTTACGCGGTTGATACGAGTGGAACTCTCAGATGGAAATTCCATGGTCCGAATACAGACGTGCACGGACCCACCTCAAATCCGGCTGTGGACAACGATGGCAATATCTACGTGGGAGTAGTGCCCGACCAGGTGTACTCATTCAGCCCATCTGGCGCTGTCCGATGGCAGCGCGGGGGGATCAATTGGGGTCCCGAATTTCCAGGACCAGTCATCGGAAGAGATGGCACAATCTACATTACCGGTCGAGCACTGTATGCAATGGATTATGCAGGCAAGTTGAAGTGGAAGATCGACATGTCTCTCATGTCGCAATGCGTTCCAGCTATTGATATTGATGGGACCCTCTATTTCGGCAGAAGTACTGAAAAATCCAACGCTGCTGATAGCATCAATTTCATGGCGGTCAATCCCAATGGAACAGTTCGTTTCCAGATGAGTCTACGGAGTCCAGACGGGACTATCCCAGACATTGACTCCAATCCATCGATTAGCTCCGATGGAAAAATCTATGTCGGTTCGGATTATCCCCATGGATTCCATCTGTATAAAATCAAATGATGTACATCCCCACGAAAGGAAGATAACATGAATATCACATTGCCCTTGAACCCAATCACGAATCATCGATTTATATTCCTGGTGTTCGCAACCCTTTTTTTGGACTCCAGGCTTGGCACAGAACCCGGGCCCGCTAACTGTAGGCGAATTCTTGGTCTACGTTTATAACTCATCAAACAATCTCTATATCTCCGCGGATGCATCGGGCGCGGTTGGGGGATCGAGGTGTAACTGGTATTCGATTACTCATGATTACGATCATCGAAGTAACACTTGGCTTCGGCTGGTTCTCGATCAACTAGATAGAGGTGGTTGCCCCCCGGGCACGGGAGCCTCGTATTTCGCTTATGGTGCGTACACGGTCACGATTGAAGGTAATTCTATCGCGATGGATTATCGTGACGCTGATTACGAAGACGGCAATGGTTTTGGCACAGGCTACAGCTCCGCCGATCATTCCGTATACTACAATCATGCGGATGGCTACTTTTATAAGGAGTCGCAGTTCCAACATCGCATTTTTGGGTCCATCGCCATTTGGGATGATGGACGGAAATCCTCCGGTCCGCGTATCCCGGTGACCGTAACAAACAGTTTTGGCGGAGGTCAGGTTACGGCTGACGGTGGGTGTCCTCGTTAAATCAAATTGTTTCGCATTTGATTTTCCGACCGCAATTGAGAGGTTTGCCCCGTGAATTGATTCGAACACTACAGCATTGGCCGGTTTAGTACGAAGTAGAAACCCACCGTCTTTGAGGTGGTTATGTGCAGGCGGCTGTGCCGGCTGCGCAAGAGTAGTCCTGGATAGCCGATTTCTGAGCGACCCAGCTTTGTGCGTTGCTTCGGATGAAGATGACCAGTTCGTAAGAGCATTCTCGATAGTCGTGCGTTGGCCTGTGAAAAGCCACCGCCTTTGGCGGTGGTGGTTTACTCGTGGACCTCACAAAGGAGAATTGAGCCATGAAGACAATCACCCTCATGTGCGCAATAGCTATAAAAGCTTTAGTGGCGTGCGCGGTCCTGGTTCCCCAAATGGTGATTGCTCAACCCGCCACGACCGTAATACCGACGCTTGCCTACACTACGTCCGCTCAGGGAAACGGTATGGGAGGAATCGCTGCGACGCTCCCGTCATCGGATGCTTTGGGTTCGATTGCAAACCCTGGGCAACTAGGCTACTTCAGTTTGGACCACATCTTCAGCGCTTCGACATATTCACCGAAGACGGATGGGCTACCCAGTCCCGCCTTTACCCCATTCAGCAAACCCACACTGACTGTCAGCGCATTGAATGTCGGGATAAACCTGAAGGATATCCTGTCACTTCCATTCTCCGCGGGTATTGGAATCGGCTACTCACGGACCTTCTCTGATCTGGGGACTTTTTCCTTGAACGGCCTGAATAGTCCTCAGATGATCGTGTCGATAGGGAATGAGGAATACGTAAACTACTCAGTTGGGCTGGGTCTGGAATACGTCGTCAGGCTCGGCGTCGGAATGAATTTCAAGGAGATCACGTCCCGATGGATAACTCTCGAAAACGGGTCTGGCCCTGGCTTTTCCTATGTGACCAGAACTCCCTCCGCGACAGACTTCGGGATCCTGCTGGAGATCCCTATCGAGGAAATTGTGTCGAAAGCGTCGGGGGCACCTCCTGTTAAGGTTAGCGGGATCGAACCATTCGTGAACGTGTCCATGGGCTATGTGAAGTCGAATGTCGGCGATGAGATCACCTATCCGGATCGCGGTTCGGCATATCCGCTCCCGAGGACCGCAGTCGTTGGGCTTGGATTGCAGGGGGGGTTATCAACCAGGGCCGGGAATGCAAATTGGCGGTTGATTTCATTTTCTCTCGTTCATCAGGCGGAGGACGTACTCGTCCATGGGCTCACGGATACCACTTTCGAATACAAGGCAGGACTGGGTGATCTGAGGTTCGGAGACAACGTCCTCGTTGGAAGAGCTACCGGAGCCGTTCTGGTGCGGAAGGGGTGGGAGCTTGGAGCTGCAGAGTTTCTTTACATTCGCGGAGGTTCGGTAATAGGAAATCGCTATGACTATTCAACCTCGGGGTACAGCGTTTGTCTCGGCGGGCTCGTCAGGTTGCTTGAAGCTGCCAGCCCGGAAATTGCGGGAACATCTTGGCTCGCCTTCATCGGAGATCATCTAGACTTGCAGTATCAGTCGGCTTCATATAGCTCCTCGGTATCGCCGCTAAACGGAACAACATTCAAGGAGTTGAATCTGATTGTTCGCGGATTTCCGTGGTGAGAAACGATCCTCTTTACGAGAAGCCCGATATCTCCTTTATGATTCGGGTTCCCTCACACAGGCCTTTCTTCCCGTCAGATTGAGGGCCGTTGTGTTTGGAGCCGCAAACGTATGCTACCCGATGAACCTATCCTGAGAGAGTAAAGCGTGAACGACTTCCTAACATTGGTGTTTGTGTTCGTTCTGCTTATAGTTGTCGTCGGCACATTCATTCGGATATGCGTCAAACTTCGGCGTGGCGGCGGAAGCATGACCTGTACCGTCCTGGGCGCAACCGACGCTTTTCTCACGCACGACAGAAGGAAAGCAGCGGAGACGATCGTAAACGAAAACGCGGGAAAGAAGTTCGAGCAATTGCCATCAACTGATCCGCCCAAGAAATGATAGATGTCACTGGATGCCTCAAGCGGGTCTTCGAGTTTGCTAAAGCCGTGAAGCATTTGGGCAATTTTTGATCCCGACCAGGCCTCCCGGTAAGGCCGTGAACCTGGGAGCCGCGAGTGAGTTGCGGGCGATAGGCAACCGGCTATCCACTGTAAGGGGAACCAAAACAATCTCAATACCTGAATCCATATGAAGAGCATATTGCTGTTGACGGGTGAATTATATTCTTTAGCCTTTGCAGTGTTTCACATGTTATTCTGGAGGGTGTTTCGTTGGAAGGCGGATCTCCAGCGGCTGATTCCGGTCAATCGAGCGATCATCCAGGTGCTGAATCTTCGGTTGATATATGTGTTCTTGGTCATGGGGCTCGCGACTGTTCTATTTCCAGTCGCGCTCTTATCAACGGAGCTCGGGATGTTCATTCTTGGGGCGGAGTCGCTTTTCTGGTTCATGCGGGCGATAGAACAGATCATATTTTTCGGCATGCACAGCGTAGCGTCAATAGCACTCTTTTGGGTGTTTCTGATTGGCAGTGGACTGTTTGCGACACTCGTTTTCATGTAGGACGAGCGCGTGCCCCCCTCCTAATCAACTCGCGGGTACGATTGCACAATCCCCGATCCCAACCAGGCCTCGCGGTGACGTCAAAGGCACTACTGAAATGAGAACAGCCAAATTGTGATGAGTGGAGAGTATTCGTTCAAGTGAATGGTCCGATGAATACGTGCTGGAATCTGAATCGATGAGTGCTCCGGTCAAAACCCTTATGTATTTGTCCCCGGTACTTTGCTGCCTTGCAAATCTGGCTACAAATCAAAGTCATTGCCAAGCTCGGAAACCCGATGCATCGATGCAGGTGAATTCTCCAGCGATGGATTCCTTGATGTCAATGCTGCAGGAAGCGCCTGACGATGTTAAGGAATATTATCGAATCACTGACAGTCTCAGCCACGTGACCTCGAAGACTAGGCCTGACGAATCCTGGTCAACACCTGAACGTCACAAATATGCTTATTTGTTGTACAAAGCGAAGGAATACGATCCAGTTCTAATGGACAGGTATAATCGCCTCCGGTATTTGCCGATTGAGGGACCAAGGCGTACATGGTTCGTCGGTAATAGGCAAATAGTCCGAACGGTCGAAGATCACGACTCAAACCTCCTTTCGTTTCTGGTGGATGCTTCTTATTTATATTCAATCGTCGTCCAATCCTTAGATTCCGTCAGTCATGTGATAGCCGGAGTACCCCGGATGACGATGCCTATGGTCATATTACATTGCAGAATCACAAAGGTGTGGAAAGGGAAGAAATACGGGATAGGAGATCGGATCGACGGCTTTACGTCTTCCTGGTATGGATGCCGCCCTCCAAAGAAAGGAAGCGCGAACATTATTGCTTTCTTTGTCATGGATCCAAAGGAACCTGTGGGGGGAACATGTTTGGTAATCGGCGGTGCCATATCCGGCTGCAGTAATGTTGTTTATCCCGTGGATTCAAGTGCGGTTCATGATGAGAACAATACTTTCGGCCTTGGCACGATCGTGACCATCAAAGAGTTTGAGAATGGCTTACGTAAGGACATCGAGACCATCGAGTCGTGGAAATGAGGAGAACACCGATCCCGACCAGGCCTCGCGGTGACGTCCGAGACCGTGGGAGCAGCGGTGAACCGAATCGATTGTCGATCCCCGACCAGGTCGAGCGATGAAGTCGATGACTGTAGGAGACGCGGGTTTTGTCCTCTCCCGTTCTGGCAACACGCGCCGGATTTCGCTATGTTGGACGGACGACGTGAAAGGAACAGCCATGAACAAACTGCTGAGAGAGCTCTATTGGCACCAGGCGTGGGCGGATGCGCTGCTCTGGAAAGGGCTGGAGGCGTTCCCGCCCGCACTCAAGGACACCGCGATACGCAACCGCCAGCATCATTATCATTTTACGCAGACCGCGTTCCTCTGGGTGGCCAGGGGAACGGGGGAACCATTCAAAAGGACGAAGCCCGAGGATTACAGGACGGACGCCGAGCTCAAGGGCCTCGGACGCGAAGTCAACGAAGCGTTCCGGGCATTCCTGGACGGTGTGACGGAATCGAGGATGCAGGAGATCGTGGAGATCCCGTGGGGACCGCCCAAGCCGCGGCCCTCCCTTACGCTGGAACTGGCCCTTACGCAGGGAGCAATGCACAGCCACCACCACAGGGCTCAGAACATCGCGAGGCTGCGTGAGATGGGAGGGACTCCCCTGCCGGAGGATTTCATATTCTGGCTCTGGAAAGGGAAACCGGAACCGGACTGGGGACAGGCGGGCATTCAGGTGTAGAACCGCTCCGACGGCCAGGGAGCCGTGGACCTTGATGAATGCAGGTTGGTCTCGTCCTGACCTTGATTCTGGATCGGTGCCTTCCTACATTCGATACAGGAGCCGTTAACGAAAGGACCTCGAAACAAGTCATGCTGGAAGATCTCTTTAGTGGTCCAAAATTATTGATTATCGTTTTTCTCTTTGTGGTCTTCTTTGGCGGCAAGAAGATTCCGGAGATGGCTCGGGGGCTTGGAAAGGGAATACGAGAGTTTCGGAACGCAACGCGAGACATTGCAGATCCTGGAGATGATGAGACATCCTCATCCGGCTCCGCAGCGATAGAGAGTGTGACAAGCCCTTGTTTCTACTGCGGCACGCCAGTCGCTCGAGATGTAAAATTCTGTCCTTCATGCGGCCGGTCCCTGGAACCCACGAAGTGCTCCCGCTGCGTTACGGTGAACCCGCGTGGCAACAAATTCTGTAGTGATTGTGGAGAGAAGTTGTAACATTCTTGCCGTAAGCTGCGAACTCGTGAATATCTTCCCAAATTTTCCCTCAGCGTTTTGAGCCCCGAAATCGGCTGCAACTCCTCAACCCCTCCCGTGACAACGGACGCGGGTGCGCGGTGAGAGGAACGCCGCCATCGATGAGCAAAAACAGTTGATAGGGAGCCTGTCACTGAGGGTGGATATTTTGTAGGAGGGTGATCACGCGTCAACGTCGAGATGCCAAGGTGGATCCGACAGCAAACAACGTCCTGTTCTGTGAATTGGCCCCAAATTGGTTGTTTGGTAAACGGCCACTGTCAGCTAATTTCGGGATGGTGCTGAATGGACGAGGCAGAATTCTCTTTTCCACTCTTGGCCATCCCAATATTCTACGGAATTCTTGAGGGCATTCAAGTATCGTTGGTCTATCTGACCGTGAACCAGACCTTTGTCCAGCATCTTTGCACGGATCCGTGCGTTTGCGTCGGTGGAAAGAACTGATTCGACTCGCCAAGTTTGGTCAAACACATATTCGAAACATGAACCACTCGTAGATTCGCTCCCTGCAACCAGGAAACTCCAGCGCTTCCCACCCGCTGCCATTGGTCTGACCACATCGATAACAGCATCGACCGCATTGTCCATGTCTGAATATGGAATACGGATATAGACGACTTCAGCCATTGACGAGGGAAAGCCGAACCCTCGTGTTGTTGTCGCTTCACTTCGACCACTGATCTTTGAGGGATCTAGAACTACGATAACGGGGAACTCGCCGCCACTGGTACTATCGACGTCGTTCGACCCTATGAGCACGACCAAGTCTCCACTGACTGCGGAGCTACTGACTGTCTGAGGGGAATAGAGATGGCCAAAGTGCCTGTATTCTCCCAGCAATTCCCCCCGCCCGTTTAGTCGCGCCACGACAGTAGGCGAACGGTAGTGTTGAACAGAAGCGACAATCTCGATGCCCGCACCCTTCGCTCCATGAGCCAAGGCCAGTCCCCCCCCAAACAAACTGTGTTGATTGGTAAATACGACTTCCAAATTTCACTTGATCTCCCAGAACTTTCGAGGCTATCACATCCCCATTTGAACTCAAGATGCGAATCACGTTGCTGAGCGGTTGACTATTACTAGACTCGATCGGAAGCATCGTTATTACTTCGTTTTGACCCCGCCCATCAATGTCTCCGATTAGAGCGAAGTTAAGCTCCACGGTGTTACATAACGGAGGAGGAACAAACCATGGAGCAGGGCAACGTGAAGAAGTCTCGTCGATATTTCGACCAGCAGTTCGAGGTGGACGTATGCGTGCGGACGAAGCGTTTAAACGAGGTGTAATTGACTTTGCCGGAATGATCGTGCCTCTGGCAGACGACGGAGAAGGCGGTTTTGGGTGTCAGAGCCAGATCGCGGTCGTTGATCAGCTCCCTGATCTCATCCAGGTAGGGGACAAGAAGAGCCTGGGCGGTCGAAGCCCGGGGAGATGAGCGAGCGCCCTCCTCGAGGAGGCGCAGAACCTCGTCCCGGGGCGGCAGGGGATCATATCTCAGCGATGAAAAGTAGCTATACTCCGTCATCTTCGCCAAGAAGGTTGCGTACAAGCGCGGAGATGCGAACAAGGGGGCTGAAAAACGGCGCTTTTGGAATGACATCTCCGACAAGGACAAAAGGAGGGGATCGCCCGAAAGACCGTCAACATGATGGTGGCGGGGAAAAACTGCGAGGCGTTTGAGGCAGCTCCGGCAGAAGGAATAACGAAGAACGCCGGATGGGGACACATTCTCCTTTACCTCGATTCTCAAACATCCACGGTGCAAAGGACTATCAAGGCAGTAAAGATTGAGGACAATGCCACAGTGCCTCCTGAGAGGTCATAGTTCCCAGCGGATTTGAATTGAAAGAGTCAATGATGTGAAACACGGTTGAGAGTGGTCGGTCGGCGATATCTCAAGGTGAATGAGGCATCAAATCTCATAATTCACCTCAAATTCTCGCTGCAAACGAAAAGTGCCGGGATGCCTGGCTGACCAGCGGTTTTGCTCTTCTTAGTTTTTTACTGTAATTTGCGCTATCGTTCTTTTCCACCTCGCCCCTGGGTCACTTTGCTCAGGGGTGAT